>JABDMI010000055.1 GCA_013001575.1 Gammaproteobacteria bacterium | reverse complement strand
ATCAGTTTGGTATATGAATGCCTTGAACGAAGGCCATGGTTATCGCAAAAAAGAGAATCGGGATATTTACCAGCAGGCTGTGGTGATGTTCTTGCAAGAACATTTGGCCGAGTAAGTCTGTAGAGCGCCTTATTGAATTGCAGCTCTGACAATTTGCTCACAGCGTTTACCGCCGTTTGTAGGAAGTGAAAACCGGGCATGCGGCATACTAATGTGTCTAGCCGTATAGTCCGAAAGTCTTATGCAATATGACGTCGGGTCGCATAATCTGATACTTTCCCAACAGCAATGTTATTGCTGATATGTAGGCATTAAACTCAAGGTTAAGTCAATGCTGATTGGAGACAGGCAATGAGTGACGAAGCGCTAAAAAGCCGTACAGCGAAAAACTGGAGTTTGATCCTGGGTCTGGCCATCCCGGTATTAATGATACTGTTTATCGCTGTGAGTATTTATGTGCCACAGCTTTTTGACAACACGCCGCCACCATCGGTTAATTTTTTATATACCTCGGACTACACCCATCCGCATTCTTTGCAGGTGCGCAAGAACCGCCTGGAATGGGTCAAGGGTCATACTTACAACGAACAACAAGATAAGGCCTATGCAAGTAAGCCGGTGATCTATGTGCATGATGTGAAAACCAATACCAGTAAGAGTATTGATTTTGAGGAAGCGCAAAATCTGTTACTTGATGCGAAAGCAATTGCACCCGATGGCTATAAGATCGAACAGAGCAGGCGCAACGGCTGGTTTCCGTTTGATTATCATTATTCGCGTGATCGCTATCTGGTGAATGCGCATGCCGCACATAAATTAAATCTCGAGTACACCAATCAATCTTATTACGGATTCAATTTCCTGGGCTGGGTGATCGAATGACTAATCCTGAATTACTACAAGATCTGGAAAAAGCTTTACACAGCGGCAGTGTTGATGTGGTGTCGGTATTGGGTGTATTGGAAAAGTTCACTGACACGAAAAAATCCGAGGGTAGCAATAAACTCATGCACATTTTGAGTTTTATTGGTGGTGGTATTGTATTTATGGGTATCGCTTTTTGGGTGGGTCAGGAGTGGAAACACTTTGGCTCCAGTGCCAAGATCCTGTGCACTCTGGGAATCGCCATCGGATTCTTTATCAGCGCTGTATTGCTAAGCAAGAATGATGAGCAGGAGGTTTTAAGTAATACCTTTTTTGCCATCGCGGCTTTGCTTATGCCTTTTGGGCTTGGGGTGACCTACGACGAATTAGAGTTTAAGGTAGATACCTATTCGGTCACAACCCAGATTTCCGGAATATTAACCGCAGTATTTCTTAGTGCATACTTTTTGTTCCGGCGAAATCTGTTATTGATATTTGCCATCATTTTTGCAAGTTGTTTATTCTTTATCGCCACCGACTGGATGTTAAAAGACCAGTTCATGGCGTCTGAATCCAAATTCTATCTGTATCGTATATTCTTCGTCGGACTCACCTGGACTTTGCTCGGCCATGCGTTTTCAGACAGTGTACGCAAGCCCCTAACCAGTTTTTTATATGTTTTCGGAATCATCGCAATTTTAAGTAGCGCCATGGCCCTGGGTGGCTGGAAACCCAATCAAAGTGTGTTTTGGGAACTGATCTATCCGGGTCTGGCCTTGGGAATTGTGTTTTTAAGTACCGTAGTGAAAAGCCGCTCCTTTTTGATTTTCGGCTCGCTGGGTTTCGGTGCCTATATATGCAAGATCACCGCCGAGTATTTCAGCGATTCACTGGGCTGGCCACTGGCTTTGATCCTGATGGGATCGGCGATGATCGGAATTGCATTCGGGGCGGTCAGGATACGCAAGAAATATTTACAAACCTGATCGGGTAGAAGTAATTATATAATGCAAATATGCACGAAAAAATTCTGGCTACCATTACCTCTGAAAATCTGGTGAATGTAATTAATGAAGAGGCTATAAATATTCACCTCGAGGCGCACCCTCAAAATGAAATTATTATTACTATTCCATTTGGGGTTAATGAGTGGTATATATCTGTTATAGATCAATACACTGGCGAGGAATTGTTTAGTGACTGGTGTGAACACTACCATTCTGATTTAGATGGCACTGACATGCTGTACGATGAATTACAAGAGACTGTTATTGAAGTTATTAAACTCTTAAACAATTCCGAAATTGCAATACAGCAATCTAATGGAGTTAAAGTTTTCGCTCACCAAGTATTAAAATCTAAACAGTTATTAGTAGAAACCGATGCAGGGTATGTAGATTTTTGGCAGGCAATCAACCGAGAGTAAAGAAACCTAGATCTTGAATTATGAAACTGGAATATTGAATAACAAGTGTTATTCAGCATCCGGCATTAACCATCGCCGTCATTCCTGAATCCAGTAACAAGCTTAGGGCCTCACAATCTCGAACCAGAATTCAAAATCATCCAGCATGCCGAAGAAAGAACGCAGGGCCAGCGGGTTGCCTTCGTAGGACGCCATTCCTTCTTTAGACAGTTCTCTGAAGGTTTTTTGTTTCAGACTGAGCAGGTCGAGTGCGGCGCGAGTCATTTTGATGGTCGCATTGGCATTTTCATCGCTGGCATTCATGCGGTGATGCAGAGTTCCGTTACTCACGATCATTAAGGCTTTTTCACCGGTGTCGGTTAATTCAAAATTAAAACGCCAATTTTTATTTTTCGCTTTATTGGCATCCAGTTTGACTGCCATGGTGTCAAAGAACAGATCCAGTGGAACAGCCTTAACCAGATCCGGGCCACCAGCTTTGGGTGTTGGCAAATCTATAATGCCGTTTTGAAGTTCTACCGCGGCACTTAAGTAAAAGTTTCTCCAGGAGCCTGATTCCGCCATATAAGCAAGCTGTTGATAGGTTTTTGCCAATAAGTCCGCGGCTTGTTTGTTGTCCGGTTGTGCAAAAATAACGTGATTCAGAGCGGTGGCAGCGAAACGGAATTCGCCTTTATCAAAATCACCTTGGGCTTTTGCAATAACTTTTTCCGCACCACCCATATACTCGACAAACTTTTTGCCTTCATCCACCGGACTGAGTGGATCAAGATTGGCCGGATTACCGTCAAAATACCCAAAATACAATTGGTACTGGGCTTTGGAGTTGTGGCTTAGTGTTCCGTAGTAATCCCGGTTCGCAAAAGACTTTGCAATGCCATCGGGCATATTCAATAACTCGGGAATTTCGTGCATGGTGTAGCCGTGATTGGCCAGGCGCAAGGTCTGGTCATGAATAAAGCGATACAGGTCGCGTTGACCCGACCAGAAATCCACAATTTTTTCTTGTCCCCAGGTTGGCCAGTGATGGGAACCAAAAGACACCTCGGTTTTGTCAGCAAACATCACAATGGCTTCGTCAATGTATTTACTCCAGATACGGCCGTCGCGAACTTTGGCGCCGCGTGGCGTGTACAGGTTATGCAATGTGTGATTAATAATTTCCGCCTGACAAAATGCTTTGAACTGGGGCAAGTAGAACATGAACTCGGACGGCGCTTCGGCACCCAGGGCCAGCAGGAATTCAAACTCGATTCCATCGACCGTCATTTTCTGGCCAGTGTGTGTAATCTCGTCGCTTGGTGCGATCATGCCCATGCCGCCACTGGAAATGGCTGGCCCCAATCCAACCCCCACCGACCCGGTCGGTGAACGTGGTAACAGACTGCCAAACATATAACTCGCGCGGCGCGTCATTTGGTTGCCGGCCAGGATCGATTCACTCACGGTCTCCAGGGTGAAATTCAATGGCGCAATAATTTTTACACCATTGGCCACATCTTCTTCAGATATCAGACCGCGAACTCCACCAAAATGATCCGCGTGCGAATGCGTGTAGATAACGGCTGAAACCGGAAAGTCGCCAAGCTCGCGTTTGACCAGCTCGTAAGCGGCACGTGCGGGCTCTTTGGAAATCAGGGGATCGACCACGATCCAGCCACTTTCGCCACGAATGAAACTGATGTTGGACAGATCAAAGTTGCGCACCTGGTAAATGCCGTCCATGACTTTGAACAAACCATGCTTGGCGGTGAGTTCGCCCTGACGCCATAAACTCGGGTTCACACTATCCGGTGCTTCGCCTTGTATAAAATCAAAAGCCCCGATGTCGTAGGCGGGCATGCCATTGGCGTTCAATATTTCGGTTTTTTCCATAGTTGCGATAAAGCCACGTTCGGCGGCCGCATAATCAGCTTTATTATTGAAGTCGAGTTCTTGTTTGATCTTCCGATGATGCGTTCTCACCGCATCCGATACATACACTTCTTGGGCATCCATTTGAGCGAGCATAGATTCGGCCTTGGCAATTTTCTCGTCATCACCGATTTCCGGTGCTTTTGAGCAGGAAAAAATCAGTAGGGTACTTAAGGCTAAAACGATTTTAAGGTTTGGCACAGCTATGAACTCCTCGTGTTCCCTACGAAAGCAGGGATCCAATTGTTTGGGCATCCGGTGGAAATTACGCGGTTTTGATAATTACGTCAAGAAAATGGAATCCTGGATGCAAGTACACAAGCCGTGTTCGATTACTTATATTTACTTAATAATACGATGCCAAACACATACTCAATACCTGCACCGGCATATGCTCCAACTAAAATCGGCAATTCCAACCACACGATAAC
>JABDMI010000054.1 GCA_013001575.1 Gammaproteobacteria bacterium | reverse complement strand
CTTCGGGTTTCACAAACGGCAGATCATCGATCTGGGCGTCGGACACCGGGATGTTGAAGCGGTCACGGAAAGCGACCAGGTCATCTTTGCTCAATTTCTTTTGTTGGTGTGTGGTGTTTTGCGCCTGACCGGCCGCACCCATGCCATAGCCTTTTACGGTTTTGGCCAGGATCAGGGTTGGACGGCCATTGTTTTGCATGGCTTCGGCATACGCGGCATACACTTTTAAGGCGTCGTGACCGCCACGATTGAGTCTTTGGATCTCTTCGGCGGACATTGAGGCAACCATGGCTTGCAGCTCTGGGTATTTCCCAAAAAACTCGCGCCGCGCGTATTCGCCATCATTGGCTTTGAAATTCTGATACTCGCCATCCACACATTCTTCCATGCGTTTACGCAATAATCCCTGATTGTCTTTGGCCAGTAACGGATCCCAACGTGAACCCCAGATGACTTTGATGACATTCCAGCCCGCACCCCGGAAGGAAGATTCGAGTTCCTGGATGATCTTGCCGTTGCCACGTACCGGGCCGTCGAGACGTTGTAAATTACAGTTGATCACAAACACCAGATTGTCGAGACCTTCTCGCACCGGCAAAGTGATCGCCCCCATTGATTCGGGTTCATCCATTTCACCATCGCCGAGGAAACACCAGACCTTGCGATCGGATTTTGGGGTGAGACCGCGGTTTTCCATGTAACGTTGAAAACGTGCTTGATAAATTCCCATCATCGGACCGAGCCCCATGGACACCGTCGGGAATTGCCAAAAGTCCGGCATTAACCAGGGATGTGGATACGAAGACAGTCCCGGCTCTTCGTTACCGAACACTGTGACTTCCTGACGGAAATTGCGTAATTGCGTTTCGCTGATGCGGCCTTCCAGATAAGCGCGTGCATAAACGCCTGGCGACGAATGCCCTTGCACAAAGATCATGTCACCCGGATGCCCTTCTTGTGGTGCTTTCCAGAAATGATTAAAACCCACTTCATACAAAATGGCGGAAGACGCATAACTGGCAATATGTCCACCATACTCGGTGTTCTTGCGATTCGCATGCACCACCATGGCCATGGCATTCCACCGCAGGTAGGCTTCGATGCGTTTTTCCAAATGCCGTTCGCCCGGGTAATTTGGTTGTTGTCCAACCGGAATGGTATTCAGATATGCGGTGTTTTGGCTGAACGGTAAATAACCACCAGAGCGGCGCACATGATCAACCATGTGCTCAAGCAAAAAGTGCGCCCGCTCAGTGCCATGCACCTTAACAATGGAGTCGATAGACTCCAGCCATTCATGCGTTTCGGTTGGATCGACGTCTTCGTGTTGAATGCCGCCATAGGTATGATTTGTTGAGTGATCAGTCATGGATTTGCTTTACGCTTTATATGTTGATTTAAAATTCTTCTACTTCTAACTAACCTTTGATTATGACGTATCCAGTATAAAAAATCATGTCATTAGGCTTCACAAAGCCACACAGTAATCGTTTGGCCGGACATTTAGTCCGGGATACACGCGGGGAATGCCAATATCCGTTGTATACTGCTTTTTTCGAGTGCGCTGTGGTACAAAAAAAATGAATAAGCGTATAGCACCTCAATAAATCCAAAGGATTACTTATGCCTGTTAAATTACCTGTTTTAAGCCTTCCTAAACTATCGGTTTCAAATAAACCCGCATCACAAACCGCCATTAATAAACTCGATCACATCATTGTGGTGATCGCTGACAGTGTTAAGCCCAAGCTCTGGAAAGATTTGCCCTATGGTAGTGCACTTAAACAAATGTATGAAAAAGCGGATAAAAAAAATCCCGCACTTGCGCTGAGTTCGCACTTGCCAAACCGTGGCTTGACGGGCGTCAGCCTGGGCGTGGTACAAAAAAATCGTAGTGCGTTTAAAAATCTCACCCAGATGCGTCATCTCTGCAGCAATGCGCTTGCCGCCAAAGCGGAGAACATTGGTCTGTTCGTTTTGGGCTTTTCACACGACACCCACAAGCAATTGTGTGAAGACCTGGTGGCCGCAGCGTATGCGGCGAGTTTCAAGTTATGGCATGCGAAATCCAAAACAAATAAAAGCAAGATCAAATCGCTGGCCTTATACCAGGCACCTGAAGGTCTGGATGTGAACAGCATCAAAGCCGAAGCGGCCGGCAACAATCTGGCTCGCTGGCTGACTGCCCTGCCACCGAATGTTTTGAACAGTCGTAATTACGTGGAACTGACCGAGGCCCTGGCCAAACGCAAACGCTGGCAATTCCGTTTTCATTCCATCATGGATCTGAAAAAACTTGGCGCCGAGGCTTTTCTGGCCGTCGCTCAGGGCAATCCACATGAAGACGCCGGCATTGTGCATTTGAGTTACACCCCTTCTGGACGCAGTCCTGATGAGCCCGCCGATCTCGCTCTGGTCGGCAAAGGCATTTGTTTTGACACCGGAGGTACCAACCTGAAACCGGCCAATTACATGTTGGGCATGCAAGGTGACATGGGGGGGTCGGCCACCGCCCTCGGCAGTCTGTACGCTTTAAGCCAGTTAAAATCGGATCTACGCATTGATTGCTGGTTGGCCATTACCGAAAATCACATCGATGCCCACGCCTATAAACCCAACGATGTGGTCACAGCCTCAAATGGCACCAGCATAGAGGTGATCCACAGTGACGCCGAAGGTCGCATGGCCCTGGCCGACACGCTGGCGATGTGCAGCAAAACCAAACCCAAACTTATTCTGGATTACGCCACCCTGACTGGTGCCGCGGTTTATTCTGTGACCACGCGATATTCGTGTGTGTTCACCAATCGCCCACAATTGCACAATCTTTTGGTCGAGCATGGGGCAAAGACCGGTGAGCGGGTTTGGCCCTTCCCGCAGGACGAGGACTACGATACCAATCTGGAAAGCAAGGTGGCCGATACCCTGCAATGCTCCACTAAGCCCGGCGGCGACCACATCCTGGCCGCGCGCTTTTTGAATAAATTCGTGGATAATCGTTGCGCCTGGGTGCACATGGATCTCTCGGCCTCGGAAAACGAAGGTGGCCTGGCCCATATCCCAAGTAAGCAAACCGGATTTGGGGTGCGTTACACCACACGCCTGATCGAACAATCCGACATCATGAATCGGTTAAAATAAGCAAACATAAGCAGTACACCAAAGGCAATTATGGAACTGAATCTGATCAAACCCGACGATATGCATTTGCATTTGCGTGATGGCGCCGCCATGCGGTCGGTCTTACCGCATACCGCGGCTCAATTCGGGCGAGCGATCGTGATGCCCAACCTCAAGCCTCCGGTGACCACGGTGGAATCGGCGTTAGGCTACCGGGATCGCATTCTTGCCGCCTTACCCGAGGGCAGTGATTTTACGCCCTTGATGACCTTGTATTTAACCGACAGCACCCAGGTCAGCGAAATACACAAAGTGGCCGATTCGGAACACATTCAGGCTTTAAAGCTCTACCCGGCCGGTGCCACAACCAACTCGGCGGCGGGTGTGACCAATATTGAAAACACCTTTGCGGTACTGGAAGCCATGTCGGACGCCGGCATCCCCTTACTGATCCATGGCGAGGCACTGGTGGATGAGGACGGTCACGAAGTGGATGTATTTGATCGCGAAAAAGTGTTTATTGATAAAACCCTGATCCCGCTGCACCGTCGTTTTCCAGATCTACGCATCGTTTTGGAACACATCACCACCCGTGACGCTGTGCAGTTTGTTAATTCGGCTACCGCCAATGTGGTTGCTACCATCACCCCACAACATTTGATGCACGACCGTAACGCCATTTTTCAGGGTGGCATCCGACCGCATTTTTATTGCTTACCAATCCTGAAACGCAAATTGCATCAGGAAGCACTGGTGGAAGCCGCTACCTCGGATAACAAAAACTTTTTCCTGGGTACCGATAGCGCCCCACACTCCCGCAGCAATAAAGAAAATGCCTGTGGCTGTGCTGGCATTTATTCAGCCCACGCGGCTTTGGAGTTTTACGCCGAAGTATTTGAACAAGCCAATGCCCTGGACAAACTCGAAGCCTTTGCGAGCATTCATGGCGCGGAATTTTACGGCCTCGAGCAGAACGCCGAATACATTACCATGCGTAAAGAGCCCTGGCATGTGCCGGAATCCTACGACTTTGGTGGCGAGCTCATAATCCCCTTCCATGCAAGTAATACTTTGCAATGGAAAGTCGTGCATGCTTGATCCTAAATCCTACAGTCCCGAACAAAAGATCTGGATGAAAAACCGTTTTCGTGGTTTTTACCCGGTGGTTGTGGATGTTGAAACCGGCGGCTTTAATTCAGAGACCGACGCATTACTGGAGATTGCGGCGGTCACCCTGGGTATCGATAAAAACTTTCAATTACAGCGAATGGAAACCATCCGCTATCATGTTGAACCCTTTGAAGGCGCCAATATAGAACAATCGGCACTGGACTTTACCGGCATTCAACTCGACCATCCTTTGCGCATGGCGGTTAGCGAACGCGAAGCTCTGGACAAGATTTTTAAAGTGATTCGGGCAGAAAAAAAACTGCTGGAATGCAAACGTGCCGTTCTGGTTGGACACAACTCCTGGTTTGATCTGGGGTTTTTGAATGCCGCAGTTGAACGCGTTAAGCACAAACGCAATCCCTTCCATCCCTTCACCTCTTTTGATACGGCTACCTTGGGTGGTGTGGTGTATGGGCAAACCGTTTTATCGCGGGCCTGCGAAGCCGCCAAGATTCCCTACGATAATGACAAGGCGCACTCCGCCGCCTACGATGCGGAAGTCACCGCCGACCTGTTTTGTGCCATTGCCAA
>JABDMI010000053.1 GCA_013001575.1 Gammaproteobacteria bacterium | reverse complement strand
CCCAGTTCAGCCAGGTGATGTCGTTATCCTGACAATAGCTGTTGTTGTTGCCATTTTGGCTTTGGCCAAATTCATCGCCGGCAAGCAACATTGGAGTTCCTTGCGAGAGCAACAGGCTTGCTAATAGATTTTTCTTTCTTTGCAAACGTGCATTATTAATTTTTACATCGTCGCTGGGCCCCTCTACGCCCATATTGTCCGAGAGATTGTGATTGTGACCGTCGCGATTGTTTTCACCGTTGGCATGGTTGTGCTTGTGCTGATAACTGACCAGATCATTCAAGGTGAAACCGTCGTGAGAGGTAATGAAATTTAGCGAGCTGTGGGCGCTTTTATCGGAATGGTCAAAAATGTCTGCAGAACCAAGCAGGCGAGCCGCAAGTTCTTTGTGAGCCATTGCATCACCACGCCAAAAACTGCGTACAGAATCACGGAAGCGGTCGTTCCAGCCACGCCAGCCTTTTGGGAATTGACCAAGCACATAACCGCCTGGTCCGATGTCCCAGGGTTCGGCAATCAACTTGCACTTGGACAAGATCGGGTCATTCTCGCAAGCCACCAGGAAATCACTGCGATGGTCAAAACCATCATCACCACGGGCCAGGGTGGAGGCAAGATCAAAACGAAAACCGTCTACGCCCATCTCTTCAGCCCAATAGTGCAAACTCTTGATGGTCAGGGCTAAAACCTCAGGATGGGCCGTATTCAGAGTGTTGCCGGTACCGGTATGATTCACATAAAAGCGTTTGTTCTCCTGCAAAGCGTAATAACTGGCATTATCAATACCGCGATAGGACAGGGTTGGGCCGCGTTCATCACTCTCGGCAGTATGGTTATACACAACATCCATAATCACTTCGATGCCGGCTGCATGCAGCGCTTGCACTACGGCTTTGAATTCATCTGCATCGCCATAGTCTTGATGGACGGTGAAATAATTGAACGGATTGTATCCCCAGTAATTTGTCAGCCCTAACTCGATCAAACGTGGTTCGCTAAAAAAGCTTTGTATTGGTAAGAGCTCTATTGCTGAAACGCCCAGTTCTTGCAAATAATTGATAACCGCCGGACTTTTTAAGCCTGAAAATTTTCCTCTCGCATCCGGGGCAACTTGCGAGTTTCCTTGGGTGAATCCTTTGACATGCGCCTCATAAATAATGGTGTTTTCCCATGATGTAGACGGTTTATTGAAGGCCGGTGGCGTAATAGACTCTCTCGCGACACACTTGGGAATGTACGGTGCAGAGTCACGCGTGTCAACGCTGAGATCCTTGTCAGGATGTGAAAGGTCGTAGGCGAAAATCGCATCATGCTGAATGATCGTACCGAAAAGCTCGCGTGCATACGGGTCGATCAATAACTTGTGATAATTAAATCGGTGTCCCTGATGTGGCGCAAATGGTCCATCCACCCGATAGCCGTAGAGTTGCCCGGGGCGTAAGCCACTCACGAAACCGTGCCATATGTCTCCAGTGCGGGCGGGCAAATCAAGGCGTGCGGTTTCGGTTTGTCCATCTGCCGAGAACAGACATAAGGTGACTTTACTGGCATGCGCCGAGAACAAGGCAAAATTGATGCCGTCAGGCCGTACATTTGCACCAAGCCGGCTTGCGTCGCCTGTGCTGATAGTTAGGGAGGAAGACATTTCAGTCGGCGTGCAATAAGGCTTGATAAAGGTTTTGATAGGCTTTGGCTGACAATTCCCAACCGACAGGCTGGTTCAATCCGTTCCTGCGTATCTGTGCCCAGCGTTTCGTATCTCTGTAAAGATCAATGGTGCGGTCGATCATGGCCGATAGGGTATGTTCATTAATCCCGTCAAACAGTATTCCGGTTGCCACACCTTTGGCGAGTGACGCGGGATTCGCATCGATTATGGTGTCGTTCAATCCACCCACGCGTGCGGCCACCGGCACAGTGCCATACCGCATGGCGCAGAGTTGTGTGAGTCCACAGGGTTCAAAGCGAGACGGGATCAAAATCGCGTCCGAACCCGCTTGAATAAGATGCGCCAAGGCTTCATCGTATCCGATCTGCACACTGACCTCGGTGGGATGTTTTTTGGCTGCAGCAAGGAAAGTGTTTTCGATGTCTTTGTCACCGGAACCGAGCAAAACCAGTTGTCCACCCGAGGCAACTATGTGATCGACGAGCCGGGCCAGAACATCCAGACCTTTTTGCGTGGTTAAGCGTGACACCACTGAAAATAGCGGTATGTCTTTCAGCGCCCGCAGGCCCAATTGTTTTTGTAATGCAATTTTGTTTTTCAATTTTCCGGAAATTGCTCTGACCGAAAAGTTTGCTTTGATGTCCGGGTCTGATTGCGGATTCCATATTGCAGTATCGATCCCGTTCAAAATACCGGATAACTGTTTCCCCCGCGACTTCAACAGTCCACCCAATCCCATTCCACCATCGTCAGACTGGATCTCAAGTGCATAAGTTGGGCTAACCGTAGTGACATGATCGCTGTAAACAATCCCGGCTTTTAAATAACTGACCTTGCCCCAATATTCCAGACCATCTTTATGAAAGTATTCCTTCGGTAAGCCAAGATCGACAAGGGTTTCTTTAGGAAAGACCCCTTGAAATGCCAGATTGTGAATGGTTAAAACAGATCTTGTGCTGTCTACATCCATGGCCTTAAGATAAGCACAGGCCAGAGCGGCTTGCCAGTCATGCGCGTGCAGGATATCAAAAGGCTTATCCGTGAATTCACCGGCCGCTAATTGTGCCGCAACTTTGGAGAAGGCCGCGAACTTAATGGCATTGTCGTTACGATCTCGACCGTCTTCATGCATATACGGATTGCCGCTAAAACTGAAAATCTCGGGTGCATCCAGCGCAATAATTGAAATTCCATCAGCGGTATTACCGCTTACCAGCTTGGCTTTATTGCTGGTATAGATTTCCAGTATGGCCAAAGTTTTTTTATTTTCTAAAGTACTTAAAACGTCGGGGAAGCCCGGTAGCAAGACAGTGACATCCGCGCCTTCATGTTTAAGGGCGCTTGGTAATGCGCCGACCACATCAGCCAAACCACCAGTTTTAATCAGCGGGAAACATTCGGAGGCCGCCATTAATATACGCATGGAGTAAGTCTTCTTTTGGAGTTAGGAAATATTGTTTAAAAGAGAATATATTGAGGCTAAATCCGGATCAATGAATTTTGACCTTATCGATCATGGACTGTGTGATCAGGCAAACCCCGTTCTTGGTTCGATAAAAGCGCTTGGCATCCAGTACCGGGTCATTGCCCACCGCCAGACCTCTCGGAATCTTTACACCACGATCAATGACCACATTGGTCAGTTGACACACCTGACCCACGTCCACATACGGCAAAATGATGCAGCGTTTTAAACTGGAATAGGAATGTATATGACAGCCGGTAAAGAGCAGGGACTGATCCACACGCGCACCCGACACGATACAGCCACCCGAAACCACGGAATTGACTGCACTACCACGGCGTCCGACGTGGTCATGAATAAATTTGGCCCCCGGAGCCAGTTCGCTGTAGGTCCAGATCGGCCAGTCATGGTCATACAGATTTAAAGCCGGTTCAAAGGAGGTCAGATCAAGATTTGCTTCCATGTAAGCATCCACTGTGCCGACATCGCGCCAGTAGGCTTCCTCTTCGCCTTCCGAGCGCACACAGGACTTGGTGAAACGATGTGCCTGTGCTTTGCCATTTTGTACGATGTAGGGAATCAGGTTCTTACCAAAATCCCGGTCAGAACTCGGGTCACTGGCATCCCGGGTCAATTGTTCGAATAAAAACTCTTTGTTAAAGACATATATTCCCATCGAGGCCAGGCATTTGTCGGGTTGACCTGGCATGGTGGGTGGGTCGGATGGTTTTTCCAGAAAGTCGGTGATCTGGTAAGAATCATCCACGTGCATGATCCCGAATTCGCTGGCGTTGTCGGTCGGAATCTCAAGACAGCCTACGGTAACGTCGGCCTTTGAATTTACATGCTCTTCCAGCATGATCTCGTAATCCATTTTATAAATATGATCACCGGCCAGTACGATAATGTACTCCACATTGGAATAGCTGTTGATGATCTCGATGTTTTGAAACACAGCGTCAGTAGTGCCTTCGTACCAGCGATTTTCCGACATGGTTTGTGAGGCGGGCAAAATATCAAAACTCTCGTTACGCTCGGCGCGATAAAAGTTCCAACCGCGTTGCAAATGCCGGATCAGACTGTGTTGCTTGTATTGTGTTGCTACACCGATGCGTTTAATCCCGGAATTCATTGCGTTGGACAAGGCAAAATCAATAATGCGAAACTTGCCGCCAAAATATACCGCGGGTTTAGCGCGAATCTCGGTCAAATCTTTTAATCGGCTACCGCGACCACCGGCCAGAACAAATGCCATGGATTTTTCAGCCAGTCTGCGATTACTGGTATGTGCTTTATTTTGCATTTTTGCTCTCCCCGGGACATCTGGCAATTTTCATATTTTGCAAATTTAAATAATAATTTTTCAACTCATTACTAAATACGCGTAAAATTTCCACCCTTTACAAAGCAGGTACTAAATGTTTGATGGCTTGCACCATTATGCAGCAAACATCACATTTCAAATAATATTCAGCAAGAGATTCATATGAAACCCATTTTACACAATATCGAAGACACAAAAGATCTGATTCAGGAGAGCTTTGGTGATTCCATTTTGCGGCACTTGATCTATTCCGTTGGCAAAGATAAATCCCATGCTTTGGAACGCGACTGGTGTGTTGCCGTGTCTCTTGCTGTGCGCGATCGTATGGTGGAAGGCTGGATTGATACCACGCGTGAGACCTATAAGAAAAAACAAAAACGTGTTTATTATTTGTCCATGGAATTTATGATCGGACGACTGTTGGAAGACAATTTGACCAACATGGGTTTGGCCGATGAGGCGCGTTTGTTTTTTGCAGAACAAGGTTTGAATTATCACAATGTTTTGCACGCTGAGCACGATGCGGCCCTGGGAAACGGTGGCTTGGGACGCCTGGCGGCATGTTTTATGGACAGTATGGCAACCACCGGGGTCGCCGGCATGGGCTACGGTATCCGTTACCAACACGGTATTTTCCGTCAAGAGATCGTGGACGGTTGGCAGATCGAGGAGCCAGAAGACTGGCTGGTGGAAGGCAATGCCTGGGAATTCGGGCGCCCGGAAGTCAACTATGATGTGAATTTCGGCGGATCGGTCACCGTAGATTCGCACGGCAAATCGCAGTGGGAACCAACTGAACGCATCCATGCCATTGCTTTTGATATTCCCATTGCCGGCTGGCAAGGGGCGCATGTCAATACCCTGCGACTCTGGGCGGCTCGCCAGTCGGATCTGATGAACCTGAAAAAATTCAATGAAGGTGACTTCATGGCCGCGGCTCATCAGCAAATTTTGGCCGAGACCTTATCCAAGGTACTGTATCCCGGTGATCATACCCCGCAAGGTCGTGAACTGCGTTTAAAGCAGGAGTACTTTTTTACTTCGGCTTCTTTACAAGATCTTATCCGCCGGTTTTTTACCAATTACGCAAGCCTGGATAATCTGGGAGAACACGTTGCTGTTCAACTAAATGATACTCACCCGGCGATTGCGGTGCCCGAGCTGATCCGTTTACTCATGGATGAGTATGATTACGATTTTACCAATGCCTTCAGGATCACCCGGAAAACCTTGCATTACACCAATCATACCTTGCTACCGGAAGCCCTGGAAAAATGGCCGCGCGACCTTTTTGAACGCATTCTGCCGCGCCACTTGCAGATCATCAACATGATAGACGGTGCTTTTTATCAAGAGGCGTTACAAGCCGGTCTGGAACATCATTTAATTGCCGGCATCCAGGTGATACATCCTTATCATCAGGACTGGGTGCGCATGGGAAATCTCGCCTTTATTGGTTCGCGCAAGGTCAATGGCGTGTCAGCCTTGCACACCGAGCTGATGAAACAGACTGTATTTCACGATCTGCATATGATGTATCCCGACAAGATCGTTAACCAGACCAATGGCATTACACCAAGGCGTTGGCTGCTGGAGTGTAACCCGGGACTTTCCGCATTGATCACCGAGAAACTGGGTGAGGAGTGGGTCGCTGATCTAGAGCAACTCAAACGCCTGGAGGAATTTTCCGATGATGCAGAATTCCAGGAACGCTATAGGTTGATCAAACGCGAGAATAAATTGCGTTTGGCTGAATTTCTCGAAAAGCGAATGAAAATTACAGTCAATCCTGACGCGATGTTTGATATCCAGATTAAACGCATTCACGAATACAAGCGACAGTTGATGAATATTCTGGAAACCATCGCCTTGTACAATGCCATGAAAGCCGATCCATCGGCAAACTGGACACCGCGGGTTAAGATTTTTGCCGGTAAGGCGGCGCCAAGTTATTTTCTGGCAAAGTTGATCATTAAACTGATCAATGATGTTGCCGATGTGGTCAATAGCGACAAGGCGATTGGTGATCGTTTAAAAGTGGTTTTTTTACCCAACTATAACGTCACGGCCGCCGAGGTATTGATTCCCGGGGCTGACCTCTCGGAGCAGATATCCACCGCCGGGTTTGAAGCGTCTGGCACTGGGAATATGAAATTTGCACTGAATGGCGCACTCACGATTGGCACTCTGGATGGTGCGAATGTTGAAATGCTAGAACATCTGGGCCAAGAGAATATTTTTATTTTTGGCATGCAGGCGGATGAAGTGGCTGCACGTCAGCATCGCCGGGCACACCCGTCAGAGATCATCAAGCACTCAACCCAACTGCAAGAGATCATTACCCAGCTTGAGAGTGGATTTTTCTCGGATGGCGAATCCGAACGCTACCGTGATATTCTGGACAACATAAAAAATCACGATTATTTTCAGGTGGTACCGGACTTTGCAGCCTATTGGGATACGCAACGTAAAATTGACACGGTCTATCAGCAACCACAAGTGTGGGCGAAGATGGCGATCCTGAATACAGCACGTATGGGATGGTTCAGTTCCGATCGAACCATACGCGGTTATGCCAAAGACATCTGGAATGCACCGACCTCGCAGGAATGACATGCAACCACAGGAAATAGAGCGACTCATTACGGGCAAGCATGCCGATCCCTTTTCCTGTTTGGGCATACACCCACACGGTAAGCAACAGCTTATCCGCAGCTTTTCTCCCGGCGCTGAAAAGCTTGAGGTTTTGGCGTTGGACACGGATGACGTGCTTGTCGAATTATCTCGTATCCACGAAGCCGGTCTTTTTGAAGGCCTTGTTTCGGACAACAAAGTGAATGCCGGCTATCAATTGCAGGCACATTACAGCAACTCGATACACCGTTTTGACGACCCGTACCGTTTTGCCTCGAGCCTGGGTGACCTGGATCTTTATTTGTGGTCGGAAGGCCGGCATGTTCATGCCTATCGTATGTTAGGTGCACACGTGATGACGCATGAAGGTGTCAAAGGCACGCGCTTTACGCTTTGGGCGCCAAATGCAACGGGTGTTGCTGTTGCTGGAGACTTCAATCACTGGAACACCGTACAGCATCCCATGCGCAGTCGTGGTAGTAGCGGTATTTGGGAGTTATTCATTCCTGAAATTGGTGATGGTATTGCCTACAAATATGCAATACGCGACGCCACTGGCCAACAACTCCCGCTCAAAGCCGATCCGTTTGGCTTTGGGGCTGAAATGCGTCCCAAGTCTGCCTCCCTTATTCGGGAGCTTTCCGGCTATACCTGGCAGGATCAAGACTGGATGGATTCCCGGCATACCCGACAACATCGTGCTGCTCCGGTCTCGATCTACGAGGTGCATCTGGG
>JABDMI010000052.1 GCA_013001575.1 Gammaproteobacteria bacterium | reverse complement strand
CGTTGAAAAGACCAAAGATATCCGCTTGAGCGAAGCCGAACGTGGCAATTTAACTGGCGAGAATATTGGAAACGCCTTAAACCAGAAACGCGCCAGACTTGTGGACCCCATTCGCCACACCTACGCTGACGAATTGGCTAATTCTTTGTAAGCCCTGAACTAGAAAAAATACACACCCAGCAAGATTGCACCGAGCAACAAGCGGTAAATAGCAAACGGCGCCATGCCGATGCGATCAAGTAAGGCCAAAAAGAATCGGATACTGAGATACGCAACCACCGCCGAAACCAGAGTGCCAATGCCAATCAGTGTCCATTGCACCGCTTCAGTTTGTTGCAATAGTCCAAGCGCTTTGTAGCCTCCCGCCAATACAATAATTGGAATCGAGAGTAAAAATGAAAACCGTGCGGCCGCCTGACGATCCAGTCCGGTCATCAAGGCCGCAGTCATGGTGATACCGGAACGTGAGGTGCCGGGAATCAAGGCCAGTGCCTGGGCAATCCCTATGAGTCCGACATCCCGCCAGTTGAGTTGATGCAATCCACGTTGGCGCGTGCCTTTTACATCGGACCACCACAACAATAGACCAAAACCAATGGTGGTTATGGCGATGACCAAAATGGAACGAAAGTTGGCTTCGATAAAATCGTTTGCCAGTAAACCGGCGAGGCCAGCTGGAATGGTGCCAAGTAAAACACCCCAGGCGAGTTTGGCGTCACTCTGGTATTGCACCTCAAGCGAGCCGGAGAGTGACCTTATCCAGGCCACAAAAATTCGTGCGATCTCTTTGCGAAAATAAAACACCACAGCCAGCAAGGTGCCAACATGCACAGCGACATCAAAAGCCAGACCCTGATCTGCCCAACCGAGTAATTCAGGCACCAGGATCAAATGTCCGGAACTCGAAATCGGCAAAAATTCAGTGAGCCCCTGAATAATGGCTAAAAAGATCGCTTGGATGATGTCCATAAAGTTTTATCGTTTTTAAATTTGCGTGTATCTTACTAGAGTTGATGACGCAGGTCGCGTAGTTGCATGGCCGGAATAATTATGTCGCAATTTTTATTTAACTGCATAAAGCGAAAGCTTTCGCCCATGTTTGCGGGCAAGGTCAGAGTCTGGATTTCCCGACTGGTTTGATAGCGACATTTTTCATCCAGTTTGTTCAAGTCAAGAGTCTGTAAATGTCCTGAGCCTAATAAAAAATGTGCCTGGGTCGTATAAGCTACAACGTCCAAATCGAGGGCGAGCGCGGCTTCTCCCAGTTGGGTAAAATTGACCCAGGCAGTGAGATCTTGCAGCCCTGGAAGCGCCAAATAATTATTGTGAGCGTGTTGACGGTAATGACAGCGTAAGGTGCCGTCTGAGCGCTCTGGTGAATAATATTCCGACTGCGAGAAACCGTAATCGGCAAATAGGAGAATACCTTCCAGCATTCCGCTAGAAATACTTTTTAACCAGGCCGGGAGTTGTAGGCAAATTTCAGACGTGTAATTGTATTTTGGAATATTTGGAATTTCCCCAATGGTATGTCTTAAAGGTTCTGGCGCGAATTTGGTAAGTTCAACCAGCTTGTTTTTCTCCATGCCAATACAACATTGTAAGTCGTAGCCGACACTGTCAAAATAAAACCGCTCAACTACCAGAGCATCTAGAACTTCATTGCCTAAAATAATTCCTCTGAATTGTTCAGGTGGTTTATCGAGGTGTTGTATCTCGCAGCCGAGATCGAGTTTATGTAAGCGTTCGGATTGTTGATGGCGTAAATTCGCACTAACTTCCAGTAGCTGGTAGGATTTTGGTAATGCATTCAGCATGTCGAGATGGAGAAGTATTGACTCTGCCAACACACCACGGCCAGGTCCTAATTCACAGATCGACCAATCCGGATGCTTTTTCAATAGTGGCGCTAGCGCTTCGGCAACGCACTGTCCAAATAGGGGTGAGATTTCAGGAGCGGTAATGAAATCACCGTCCGGACCAAATTTTTGCATTCCGCCGCTGTAGTAGCCGACTTCTGGGTCGTATAAACAAAACTGCATGTAGTCGGCGAAAGATAACCAGTACTTGGCTTCAAAAATGCTAAGCAATTTTTCAACTACTCGTTCGCCATGCTTGCGTACTTCAAGAGCGAGCTCTGGCATTCCGGCAGGCGGTGTGAGTAAGGAGTCTACTGGAATGCTTTTTGAAGGATACGTTTTCACGAGCGCATTATAGTTGATTCGTTACACCGGTTTTAAATAGCGTACAATTAATTTATGAACAATATGAGTAAAACAGACTTCAGGAATAAAACCTTTTTCATCAGTGGTGCAGCACGCCGAATCGGTGCGGCCATCGCCAAAGACCTGCATGCACGCGGCGCCAATGTGGTGATACATTACCGACATTCGCAAAAAGCCGCCAAGGAACTGGCCGAAGTTATGAATTTGGCCCGCGAGAACAGCGCCATGACGGTAAAAGCCGACTTGGGAAATGTGAAAGCACTGCGCTCGGCGATGACCCGAGCGGCACGTCATTTCGGTCAAGTCGACGCCTTGATCAATAACGCCTCTACTTTCTACGCCACGCCGTTTGCCAAAGCGAGTGAAGCAGACTGGGACGCCTTGATCGACAGTAATCTTAAAGGCGCATTCTTTTTATCCCAGGCCGCCTTGCCCTGGTTGCAAAAAAGTGCAGGCTGCATTGTTAATATCACCGATATTTTTGCCGATAAGGCGCTTGAAGGCTTCAGTTTATATACCGCAGCCAAAGCGGGCTTGCTGAACTTGACTCAAAACCTGGCACTCGAACTGGCCCCGGAAGTTCGGGTTAATGCGATCGCGCCGGGCGCCATCTTATGGCCGGAGAATGAAACTCTGGATACCTATGCGCATGAAAAAAAACTCGCCAAAGTGCCCATGCAACGCAAAGGCGAACCGCAGGATATTGCCCAGGCGGTTCGCTTTTTGTTAACTGCGGAGTATGTGACTGGCCAGGTCATCAAAGTGGATGGCGGACGCAGTTTGAATTAATAAATAAACCCTAAACCTGTCCGTATTCAAAGTCCGCATACATAATCCGCATACATAGTCCGCATACAAAGTCATTAATGCACATTGAACGGTTTCCAGTTCTGGATCATTTCAATCGATGTGTGATTACTCAGCGTAGTTTTGGACTGCTTACTGTTCATAGCCGCAGGTGTGCAATCGCCGCTGCTTAGATAGGTCAGGGCTTCGGCCAGGGAGGCTTCATCCGGATTACCCAATTGCAGACTCAAGTCATCGCCAGCAGGGCAGTCCGCCAATAAGCCATCGTAATATTCCCCTTCGCCATTGGCGTTAACGGTTTCAAAACTGACCGGGAACAGGGTGTTTCCGCAAAAGTTAAATCCAAATTGACCCACCGGTTTTCCAAACGTGGTGTCGCCCACAATTACCACATTTAAAAACGGGCTCAAACTGTTGATCACCAGTTCACTGGCCGAGGCGCTACCACTGTCGGTAATAAACACCACTCGTTGCAGATCCAGTGCGTTACTCGGATTGGAAAAACTCACACTCACATCATTCTCGGCAGCCCGCTCGGCGTTAAAGAATTGTGAATACATGATCTCGCCAGAGGTGGTGTTACCGCCTAACAGGCCGGCCAGATGTTCGGCGACCGACACCAGCCCGCCGCTGTTATAGCGCAAGTCAATAATGACGTCTTCAACACCGTTGGCGTTAAAGTCATTGATCGTTGCATCCAAAGCGGTAAAGGAGGGGTCAATAAAGGTGTACAGGTGCAAATAACCGGTAACAACCCCGTTGTTGTCAATGATGTTACTGGCCGGCACCGGGTCAATGTGCACGGTGGTTTTGATCACAGTTGTGACAAAAACGTCACCATTCAGGTCGGCAAATTCGATGTCAACAGCGGTACCGATCTCGCCGGAACCAAAGTCCACCGAGTTGCCATTGGCCAAAGTTGTGGCCACGTCGATGCCATCCACCGCGAGTATTTCAAAGCCGCGACCCATGCCGGAGTTCTCCGCCGGGCTGCCGGGAAATACCAAGGCCAAAAATAAACGACCATCAATGATCTGACTGGTGAAACCCAGGCCGGTGAATTCACCCTGATTGAAAAACGCGTCACTGCTTTCCTGATCCGCTATGTAACTAAAACGATCAACAACCGGGGCGTTGACCACCAAAGCATCCAGCAACGCTTCTGGTGAGTTGTAATTATCCGGGTTAATGTCGGGTAGGGTGTTGTTCCACAAATACCATTGATCCATCACATCGAACACAAAACGGTTTTGTCCGATCAACGAACATTCCGCCACACCTGGATCGTCAAAAAAGTGGTCATCATCATGATACCCATCGCCGGAACAGGCAGTGAAAACAAGTAAAACCAGGATATATACCAGGGTGTATTTGTGATGGATTGAAGACATTGACATTTAGCGGTCCCGATTAAAATATTTCCGAACATTAAGTGTAGGTGGCCTAACTGAATACAGGCTGAAGTGAAAACGCTTTCTGTGATTAAATAAGACAAATTCAACAGGCAATCAGGTTTGAATCACGATGAGCAAAAAAACCAAGGGGATCACGCGCAGAGACTTTTTAAATGGCACACAAATCGCCATTGGAGCGTCATTATTGAGTCCGTGGCTGCTGGCCTGCGGCTCGGACGTGCCAAATTTCACCCTGCCACCCGAGTATTACCCACCGGCAAAAACCGGTTTGCGAGGCAGTCACGATGGCTCCTGGGAGACCATGCACGCGCGGGTTTCTGGCCAGACCTGGGAGGCCGCACAGGTCGAAGCGCAATACGATCTGGTTGTGGTGGGCGCAGGCATTAGTGGCCTCTCGGCAGCCTGGTTCTATCGTCAGAAACACCCACAGGCGAAAATCCTGATCCTGGACAATCACGACGATTTTGGCGGCCATGCCAAACGCAACGAGTTTGAGCACAATGGCGAAAACCGGATCGGTTATGGGGGCACCGAGGCGATCGATACCCCGTCGGCTTATTCACCGCAAGCGAAACAATTGCTCAAGGACATCGGTATCGAATTACAAAAATTCTATCAAAACTTTGATCAGGAACTGTATCCCTCGATGCAACTTTCCAAGTCGATACTGTTCGGTGCAGAATCTTTCGGAGAGAACAAACTGGTGCGAGGCTATGGCAGTCGCGACTGGCAAGAATTTGCTGCGGATACGCCAATGAGCGATAAAGCGCGCCGCGACTTTGTGCGCGTGCAAACTGAACGGGTGGATTATCTGCCCGGCAAGAGTTTTGAGCAAAAATACCAGATTCTCAAGAACACCAGTTATGAAACGTTTTTGCGCGACTACGCCAAAGTCGATGAGCAAGTGATCGCAATCTACAAACGCTGGGGAATGAGTTTCTGGTGTGTCGGGATTGACGAGATTCCCACAACTTCCATCCAGGATTACGACGGCGGCATGCCCGGGGTTGAACACACCTTGCCACGTACCGGTAAACGTGGTGATGAGCCGTACATTTTCCATTTTCCGGATGGCAACGCCTCGGTCGCGCGACTCCTGGTGCGCTCACTAAATCCTGCGGCGGTACCTGGTGATAGCATGGAAGATGTGGTGACCACACGGGTGCAGTACGCCAAACTCGATCGTAGCCAGCAACCAGTCAATATTCGCTTGAACAGCACCGCAGTGCATGTGAAGAATGTGGACACTACTCAGGTTCACATCACTTACGTCAGAAATAACACAGCACACAAAGTGAGTGCCAAACATTGCATCATGGCGTGTTATAACAGTGCCATTCCGTATCTGTGTCCGGACATGCCGGCTGTCCAGAAAAAAGGGCTGGCTTATAACGTCAAAGTGCCATTGGTCTACACCAAAGTGCTGGTGCCAAACTGGCAGGCGTTTGCAAAACTGGGTACCGATTTTGTGTATTACACCGACGGGTTTTACAAACAGGTCGAACTCGCTTACCCGGTTAGCGTCGGTGACTATAAACGCTCGCAAACCCCCGACGAGCCTATGGTGCTGCACATGTGTCACGTGCCCTGGGTGCCTGAAAAATCAGGACCCGAGCAATGGCGTGAAGGACGCCGTCGAATTCTCACAACATCATTTGATACTTTTGAGCAAAATGTTTATACCCAGCTCAACCAGGCGCTTGCCAGTACCGGATTCCAGGCCGAACGCGACATCCGTGCGATCACGGTCAACCGCTGGCCACATGGCTATGCCTACAGTCCGGATCTGATCTGGGAACCACAGTGGGCGCATGAACACCAGAA
>JABDMI010000051.1 GCA_013001575.1 Gammaproteobacteria bacterium | reverse complement strand
TTTGTTTGCCATCAATTACCGGACCGGCAGTCCACTCCTTTTGGTCAAGCTTAAGTAATTCAGATTGCAGTTTCTGCAGTTCTACCTGATCGCTGGCACACATACCGCTGGAATTATCACGTCCACTCTGGCTGTTGGTCTTGAATAAATTCAGTGGCAATTTTATGTAAGGATGCGGTGATGCAGCGACTTCTTCGATGGCAGCAAGCGGGCATTCGATAATGTCATCAATTGAGACATTCTCATCCATAATGCGGTTCACGAACGAGGTATTCGCACCATTTTCCAATAAACGCCTGACCAGGTAGGGCAACAGATCTTCATGCGAACCAACCGGGGCATACACACGGCATGGAAAATCCAGTTTGTCTTTATCAATGACTTCGGCATACAACTCATCGCCCATGCCATGCAAGCGTTGGAACTCGAAGCGTTTATCACCACCCGACATCTCGATTACAGATGCCAAAGTATGTGCATTGTGCGTGGCGAATTGCGGATAAAACTGGTCTCTGGCATTTAATAAAAACCGGGCACATGCAAGATAGGCAACATCGGTTGAGGCTTTGCGTGTGTACACGGGAAAATCGGGCAATCCCTCTTCCTGGGCGCGCTTGATCTCGGTATCCCAGTAAGCCCCTTTGACCAGACGCACAGGCATTTTACGACCGACTTCTTGCACCAGTTGCTGTAACCATTCCAATTGGCGCAAGGCACGTTTTTGATAACCCTGCACGGCCAAACCAAATCCTTGCCAGCCCTGCAATTTGGGAGAACGATACACCCGTTCGATAACTTCAAGCGAAAGTTCCAGCCGATCAGCCTCTTCCGCGTCGATAGTCAGGGCGATTCCAGCGGCTTTGGCTTTTTCTGCCAACATTAGAACGTTTGGTACCAGCTCTTGCAGGTTGCGTGCGCGACTCGCAAACTCATAACGTGGATGCAAGGCCGATAACTTGACCGAAATACTGTCGATAGAAAATATGTGATCCGGATCGCTGTTGTCGTCCTGTGTGTGCGCACCGATAATTTCTATAGCACCAACATAGGCCTCAAGATAACGTTTGGCGTCACTCGCAGTTAGTGCAGCCTCTCCCAGCATGTCAAACGAATAACGATATGCCCGGTTCTCTTTTTTGCCCGAGCGTTCCAGGGCCTCTTGAATGGTGCGCCCCATGACAAACTGATGACCCATGATCTTCATCGCTTGTTTGATTGCGGTTCGAATAACCGGCTCACCGGTTCTGGACACCATGCGTCCCAACAATGAGCCTGGATCTTCAAATGATTTAGGATCGGGTTTAATCACTTTACCGGTTAACATCAAGCCCCAGGTAGAAGCATTTACAAACCACGAATCACTGGTGCCCAAATACTGATCCCAATTTGCCTCGCTGAGCTTATCCCGGATCAGTTTGTCTGCCGTGTGACTGTCAGGAATTCGCAACAAGGCCTCCGCCAAACACATAAGAATGATGCCCTCTTCTGAAGACAGATCGTACTGCTGCAAAAACGCCTCGATGCCGGATTTTTTAGATTGATTTTTTCTTACCGCATCAACCAATAAACGAGCACGCGCTTGCACCCGTTGCCGGGCACTGTCCGGCAATTTGGCCAGAGCCATCATTTCATTAACGACTTCGGTTTCTTTTTTATGATAATAAGCGCTCATTTGCACCATGCTTGAGTTAAATTCTGGAGCATCGGGTGAAAACACGAATGAACGCGGATTCGAATTTGCGGATGACATGGCTGGCCTTGTATAAGTTTATTGTTTACATCAAGACATCCGATGTATTAATCAGGTAATGTCGGCTATATATTGTGCCTAACCCATTTTGAGGGCCGGGTGTGGCATTATAGAAAATTGCTTACCCGGCAGAAAGCACTGCGCTAAAACGCTTGTTTAGATTTCAATTACGGCGGATAATTAATTGATACCACGGAGATAAAAAATGCAAAAACGCCAAGTGTCAAATTTCAAACTCTTGTTTAATTTATGCCTGATTACACTGTTTTTTACCCTGCTTAATGCATGTGCCAACTTTTCAATTAACCAATATGACACAGGTTCTCAAGATATGAACAAGTCTACTCATTATGGCCTGGTGATCCATGGCGGAGCCGGAACCATTACCCGGAAAAACCTGAGTCCGGAAAAAGAGTCCGCACTCCGCGCAAAATTAAGCGAGGCCATTCAAGCCGGATACAAGACTCTGAATGACGGTGGCAGCAGTATTGATGCGGTAAGCGCAACTATAGTCATTCTGGAGAACAGTCCGCTGTTCAATGCCGGCAAGGGTGCAGTGTTCACCTCGGAACAAACCCATGAACTTGATGCGTCTCTGATGGATGGTCGCGATCTGAATGCTGGTGCGATCACATCGGTGAAAAATGTGAAAAACCCCATTCTTTTAGCTGAACAAGTTATGTTGAATTCCAGGCATGTCATGCTGTCTGGCAAAGGTGCTGAAGAATTTGCCAAACAACAAAACCTGGAGCTGGTGGAGAACGCGTACTTTTCCACGGATTTTCGTTTACAACAATTGCATAAGGCAAAACTGCGAGAGAAACAACACAACAGTTCAGATCACCCTATGGAATTCGATGATGAAATACTGGATGAACAATCGCAGGACCCCGAGCATAAATTTGGTACTGTTGGTGCGGTGGCTATAGACAAGAACGGTAATCTTGCGGCAGGCACCTCTACCGGCGGCATGACCAATAAACGCTTTGGTCGCATCGGGGACTCGCCGGTGATCGGGGCTGGCACTTACGCAGACAATCGCAGTTGTGCAGTCAGCGCTACCGGGCATGGTGAATATTTTATTCGTTACGCGGTAGCCCACGATGTATGTGCGCGAGTCATGCATGGCAAAAAGTCATTGCAACAAGCCGCTGATGAGGTGATCATGCAAGACTTGCTTAAGGCAAATGGTAGTGGCGGTATTGTTGCGATCGATAAAAATGGTAACTTTGTGCTGACGTTTAATACCGAGGGCATGTACCGTGGTTATAAATTCAGTGACGTGAACGAAAAAATACAGATATATAAAATGTAGTCTTTTATTTAATCTTTGTATTTTAGTTTGCGCAGACGTTTGCGTTGGTGCTTGTCGGGTCGAACTTCTTCCCTAGGTCTGGCAACGCGTTCAGCACGACGCAAATCGCTTTGCATCATGCGCTTGGCTAAACTGTCTTCGGTTTCTGTATACATTGTCTGCGCTTCTTTTGCAGGACCGCGACGAGCTGGAATCCCGCAAACCTGCACTTGCCAGGTTTCCTGAGACCGGGTGATTTGAAGCACATCGTCAGTTTTCACTGCATGCGAAGCTTTCACACGAGCACCATTAACATGCACTTTGCCGCCAAGCACGGCTTCTGTTGCCAGTTTGCGAGTTTTAAAAAAGCGCGTCATCCAGCACCATTTATCCACCCGTAACTTTTCGTTATTGTCTTGCATAGGCTAAGCATTATAAGTGACACGGGCTGATATAATAAGCGCTTGATCAAATGCCCGGAATTTTTATGAAACACGCCCTCTTGCAACGTCTTGGTTCTGATACCGAGGCACTCAAAGCCCAAGGTTTATTCAAGCACGAACGCATTATCACCAGTGCCCAGCAAGCGGCTATTCAGGTAAAAGCGAATGGTGAGCCACAAGAAGTCATTAATTTCTGTGCAAACAATTATCTCGGATTGGCCAATCATCCCGAGTTATTGGCAACTGCCAAACAAGCCATCGACAAGCATGGTTACGGGATGGCATCGGTGCGATTTATTTGTGGCACCCAGGATATCCATAAACAACTGGAACAGCGCCTTAGTCAGTTTCTGGAAACCGAAGATACCATTTTGTATCCATCGTGTTTTGACGCAAACGGCGGACTGTTTGAAGCCATACTTGGCAAAGAAGATGCGATTATTTCGGATGCCTTGAATCATGCCAGCATTATTGACGGTGTACGCCTGTGTAAGGCACAACGCTTTCGCTATCAGTCCAACGATATGGCCGATCTAGAAAAACAGTTAATCGCTGCCAAAGATGCACGCACGCGCCTGATCGCTACCGATGGGGTTTTTTCTATGGACGGAACCATTGCCAACTTACCTGCCATTATCGAACTGGCTAAAAAATACGACGCCTTAACCATGATCGATGATTGTCATGCCACTGGATTTATTGGCGCAAATGGCAAAGGCACCCCCGAGTATCACGATGTACTTGGGCAGATCGATATCATTACTGGCACGCTGGGTAAGGCGCTGGGTGGCGCATCGGGTGGTTACACCTCCGGACGCAAAGAAGTGATTGCATGGCTGCGTCAGCGCTCAAGACCCTATTTATTCTCAAATACAGTTGCCCCGGTTATCGCGGCCACATCAATAAAAGTACTCGACTTGCTTGAATCATCCAGTGACCTGCGGGAAAAACTGAAAAGTAATAGCGATTACTTTCGCAAAGCCATGACCAAACTGGGTTTTGATCTGGTCCCGGGCGAGCACCCGATCATTCCGGTCATGCTTGGCGATGCAAAACTTGCTTCAGGCATGGCGGATAAATTACTTGATGAAGGCATATATGTGATCGGGTTTTCTTTTCCCGTAGTGCCCAAAGGTGCTGCTCGCATCCGAACCCAGATGTCTGCCGGTCACGACAAATCGCATCTGGACAAAGCCATTGCTGCTTTTGCCAAAGTCGGACGAGAACTGGGAGTGATCGATTGATGGCCGGCATTGAACCACAAAGCATGCAGGCTTTGGTTAAAGCGCAGTCGGCGCCTGGCCTGGAATTACACAAAGTTCCAGTGCCCGAGTACGGCCCAAATGATGTCATGATCAAAATCCATAAAACGGCAATCTGTGGTACCGATCTGCATATTTTTAACTGGGATGAATGGGCTCAAGCCACAATACCGGTTCCCATGGTGGTTGGTCACGAATACGTCGGTAAAGTGGTCGCGGTGGGTAAGGAAGTCACGGGTCTGGAAATTGGGGATCGGGTTTCCGGAGAAGGCCATCTCACCTGTGGACACTGCAGGAATTGTCGGGCCGGCAAACGCCATTTGTGCATGAATTCTGTTGGCGTAGGTGTCAACCGTCCCGGTTGTTTTGCTGAATACCTGGTCATCCCGGCAGGCAATGCCTTTAAAATTCACCCGGCTATTTCAGATGACATTGCCTCCATGCTCGATCCCTTGGGAAATGCCACGCATACCGCTTTGTCTTACGACATGGTCGGCGAAGATGTGTTGATCACGGGTGCTGGCCCGATCGGTGTGATGGCCTGCGCTATTGCCAAATACGCCGGCGCACGCCACATTGTGTGTACCGATGTGAATGATTTCCGACTCAATCTGGCCAAGCAAGCCGGCGCTACTCGTATAGTCAATGTCGCTAATGAAGACATCATGCAAGTGATGCCCGAGCTGGGCATGACCGAAGGCTTTGATGTTGGCCTGGAAATGTCGGGTAATGCGAATGCCCTAAAGAGCATGTTCAAAGCCATGCATCACGGTGGGCGCGTGGCTTTACTGGGTATTCCCCCCTCGGAAGTGGCGATCGACTGGAATGAAATTATCTTTAAAGGACTGATCTTAAAAGGAATTTACGGTCGTGAAATGTTTGAGACCTGGTACAAAATGTCAGCCATGTTACAAAATGGGCTGGATGTGTCGATGGTCATCACTCATCACTTTAAGTACCAGGATTTCCAAACAGCTTTTGATATATTGAACACCGGTCAATCTGGCAAGGTCATATTGGACTGGAGTTAAGCCGATGATTTTTTAGGTAACAAAAAAGGGAGCATGTACTCCCTTTTTTATTAATGACAAAATTTGCTTACAAACCACCCGGACCACAATCGTTTTTCAGAAAGTCGATTAATCCTTCATATAGTTTTAATTGATTTTCATAGGAAAAGTCACCAAAGTGATCTTCGCCCTCAAGCTCAATATATTTATATGATGTCTTATCATTTTTTTCCAATGCTGAGATATATTTCTGCACATTCTTAATCGGAACACGCTGATCAACAGAACCATGGATTAACAAAACGGGCACATTAACTTTATCAACCTCGTTTACAGGCGAAACTGCCGTCGACCAAGTCGTATTTTGCTCAATTTCTGTAGCACCCCTATACCATTCCTCTCTTTTAGCAAGATTATTTTGATAAATCGGATCTGACACTGCAGCTCCAGCCATTACGCATTGATAAATTTGATCATCTCGCGAAGCTGCAACCAATGCTGCATAACCTCCATAAGACCAACCGTACATTGCAACTCGATCTTTATCGACAAGACCTTGTTTTATAAGATGTAACGCTCCATCATCTTTATCATCTTGCATTTTCCTACCAGCTTCACTTCCATTTATAAAAGCTGATTTATAAAAATCTAACCCTCGATTTCGCGACCCTCTAAATTCAGGCTCAAATACCATATAGCCATTATTTGCAAACATCTGTCCCCATTCATCGTAACTTGGAATAACACTTACATATGGGCCGCCATGCGGCATTACTACCAACGGGAATGGCCCTTTGCCTTGGGGAATTGTCAAATAACCACGCAACTCTTCTCCGTGACGAGACTTATAAGATATCATTTTCACTTCAGCCAGTTTTTCTTTATCTAATAGTGGCTGAGAACTTCCCACAACACTTAATTTACCATCCTTCAACAAATAGTGAGTACCCGGATCCTTAGGGCCAACGTTGAATATTGTAAGAGAATTCCCATCTCTGGATCTGCTGGTTATATAAGTCTCATGAGAGAATGGAATTATACTTTCCAACTGCTTATAGGTTGCATCTTCAATTTCGTCGAAATATTCATAGTGAGTTTTATCAGTTTTATAACTTACTGCAACTATGTCAGAACTATTCCAAAAATTACTATCCCTACGTACACCACTTACATCTACATCTTTGCGAGCATATACCAACTCGCCGAACTGCCTTTTAGTTAAATCAAACTCCCACAAACCCATTGTATTTCGGCCATTATGGGCATTCACAAACATGATATTTTCATTTTCCGGATCTTGACCGAGAACACTAAACTCCTCAAAACTGTTTTCATTTTGTCGATATATCTCTACCCAGTTTTTAGTATTTGGTTTACGATAATAGAGAATCCATTCACTACTTGTTTTATCCCAGCCATAGGATAATACCGGATTACCATATCTATCAAACCTGACACGACTTCTCTCGCCACTGCCCTTCATTACTAATGATTTTCTACCTGTATTAACATCTAATTTATAAAAGCTTGGCAGTTCAAATGCAGAAGCTGCACGACTTCCTGTACTTCCAGCCTGAAGTGTTATCAGTACCTTGTTTGGCTCATCAGGCAACAAACTGACAATTCCTACACCGTTTTCCTTGAATTCTTTAATTTTCTTAGTTTTTAAATCAAGTTTTGCTAATTTTCCTCTAAATGCACCTCTATTAAAACCGCTAATTTTATTTGAAACTTGTTGCTGAAGAGAGAGAACAATGCTCGAATCACTCAACCAAGACGCACCTTTAATTTCCATTGGGTCTGCATTCACACGAAACGGTTCTGAGTTTAAATTACCCGCATCATAAATTTCTACAATAGTTTTTGCATTTTTACTCGGCACTTTACGTAGAAGAAGTTTTTTACCATCTGGAGATAAGCTCACACCACTTATCACAGGGCGTAAGGCAAAATATTCCAATGGATATGGCTCACTGGCATGCAGGATGACAGTGCCTAACGATAGTTGAAGAAAAAGAAAAATTTTAACCAGGTTATTCATGATATTTCCGTAATAGACAATTAAAAATCTGTGTGTTGAATCACATACGTATTAGCTTTGAGTAAGTGAATTCATGGTAGTTCAACCTAATTAATAATATTACCATTTTTCACATATCTGATGGTGTAATCTCGAATTTTTGCAATAAAAAAAGCCCCATGATTACTCATGGGGCTTTAATTTTTTGCTATTTGATACTAATCAAATCAGTAATTAGAAATCAAATTTACCGCCAAGGTTGATAAAGAAGGTTCTGCCATTCAAGTCATAACCATAACCGATCGGGGTATTATTTGTAGCCAGTACTTGTGCGCTATCAACAAGTGGAGGGGCTTTACCAAAGATATTACTTACGCCACCACCAATCGTATATTGGTCACCTCTATAGAACAGTGACAGACTGTGGGTTAGGTAAGAGCCGGCAAAGTTCACATCTTTACACAACAAGTCGTCTTGCGATGGTCCAAAGCAGGTGCTGGAAAGACCATTGATGTCAGAGTATTCATCACCGAATTGCTCTACTTCGCCAATATAACGAGTACCCCAAGTCAGGCGATATTCATTGAATTCGGCACGCAGGCTCAAGTTACCTTGCCAGTTCGGGAAACCGAACCGACCATCAAACTCGGTAACTTCTTCAATACGATCACCATTGCCATCAATTTCCGATTCAACCAGTTTGTTGTTGATTGTACGGTTGAGGTTCAAGTCGGCGCCGAAATCAAAGGCACGCTCAAATAGTGTAAGTGGTTTATCGAACGAAATATTCACATCCAAACCTTCTGTAGACTCGAGGTCACGGTTGAGAAATGCGCCGTTCAGTAGATCAATTACCAGATCGCCATCCGCATCCGGGGCACGTGCAATACGCGTACAATCCGGGCTGTCGCCTTCACGATCAAAGTAACAACTGTTGACAATTCCCTGGCCACTTGGCTCAACAATGGTGTCTTCAATGTCGATACCGTAGTAAGTCATACCCAGGCTCATGTCAAAGGCATCAAACCATGGCTGATCAAAAGCAAAGCCGACCGAGAATGAATCCGAGGTTTCGGATTTCAGGCCAGCAGCACCACCACGAGAAATTTCAACGCTATATGAACTGAACCCACCCAAATACAAAGCTGTTGGATCTACGCCGTTAGCAAGACAGTTCGCTAAAACTTCTGGGCGACGCTGGTCGTTAGCGGGCAAATAGGTTTCCGTCAACGTATCATAGGCATCGTCCGGGATAACACATGGATCAGAGATCGTGTTAAATCCGGTTTGACCGGCCAAGAAAGTTTCACGCAAGTTTGGCGCACGATAAGAGGTGCCCACCGTACCTCTTAATAGCAATGAATCTACCGGACGATAACCTAACTTCGCAGAATAAGTGGTATCACTATCATGCACTTCATCCTGGGTATAGGCCGCAGATAAGTTCAAATTTAACTCTTTTGCTAATTGCTTGTTTGCAAGTAAAGGAAGATCAATCTCAGCATAAGTTTCTTTGGTGTACTTGTCTCCAACTGCACCGGAATCCGAGAAAAAGCCGAAAAATAATCCGTCACGAGCGACATCATCCGGGATAGACGCAATTTTGTCATCGCGATAAGCAAAACCGATACCACCTTGTGCGGTGCCACCAGGCAGATCAAACAAGCTTCCATCCAAGAATATCGAACCAATCGTTTGCTCATATTTAGTACGGAAATCACGGGTGTCGAACAAGAAATCACGCTCGGCCTGAGTGGCAAAATCACCCACTACGCCTTCATATAAAGATGGTGCAAAGAAATTCACTGGCACACAGCCGTCGCTACCATTGCCGCAAGTCACAGAACCGTCAGGATTGATCACTGAAGTCTGAGAAGTTAAGTCAATACGATCCTGACGGATACCCGGACGTGATGCGGTACCATCGGCTTCGGTGTGGGTAACCGCTACTTCAAATTTCCAGTCGTTATTGCCACCGATCGGCAATTGTGGAAGATCTCCACGTACACCGGCAACCACACGGGTTTGCTCCAGCACGCTGGTTACCTGGGTACGGTCACCACGCACACTGGCGATCGGTCTGGCCTCAAGAGGACCAGATGCACCGTAAAAACCCAGACCAAAAGCGGCAGGAGGCACGCCATAAACAGCTGCAAAATCACTGATTACATTCGGGTTTTGGAAGAAAGCATCATACGCCAGTCCACAATCCACGCCGAAACCATTCGGGTTACACGGGTTGTACGGGTTGTTTGCATCGATCCAAGGAAATAATTGGAAAGCCCCGGAATCAGCAAACGTTTCACGTTCGTTGTACATGACTTCTACAAACGGGGTCAGGTTCATGTCACCTTCCAAGGTGTATTCACCATAGCCCATGACACTGGTACGTTCTACTTCCGGATAAAGTGAAGCAAATTGCTCACGACCGTTAATAATATGATTCTGGAAATCGACGTCAGTAACACCATCGCCATCCGCATCAATATTCACACCAAAGATGCCACTCTCGCTCCAGTCAGCTAATGCATTACCTTGACCTGGAGTATAGTAAATTGAACCGAATCCACCAAAAGGCAAACCTGCCCCTACCTGGAATCGTCCAGCCAGGCCTTGACGTTTACATGGACTTGGACCCTGACCATTAAACACCTGATCATCAAAACCAACCGTGCGGATATTGCCGGCCTGGTCTATCTCATAATGCTTATTACACTCATCAGTCCATTCACGATCGGCCAAGGTTACTTCGGTAGATTTGTAGTACTCAGCACCAATCCCGAAAAAACCACGGTCGTAGTTTTTACCGTAGGTGGCACTGATTGTGTAATCTTCTCCATTGGATTGCTCAGGAATATTTCCGATCAACTCAAGCTCAAGACCGTCAAAATCTTTTTTCATGATGACGTTTACAACACCGGCAACCGCATCAGAACCGTAGACAGAGGATGCACCATCGAGCAGGAACTCATAACGTTGCACCAGTCCACCAGGAATCAGGTTCAAATCAGGAGCTGAAGGCGCACCTTCCACACCGGAAGGAGCGACACGGCGACCATTGATCAGGATCAAGGTTCGAGCAGCACCCAAACCACGTAAGCTGGCCGTTGATGACCCAGGACCGTTATCAAGTACGAATCCCTGGAAAGTCAGATCGATCTGTTGACCGGTAGCACTGGTTGACTCTTGCAAAATATCCGATGCGTCGATCAAGCCGACCTCACGTGTTGCTTCGGTATCCAATACTTGCAATGGTGAAATACTGGTAAAGCTGGTTTTTCTTAAACGTGAACCGGTAACGACAACCTCTTCAGTATCGTCGTCTACGTCATCCTCAACTTGTACTTCTGCGTCTTCTACTGCGTCTTCTTGGGCAAAAGCAGGAACTGATGCCATAGAAAATGCAAGTAAGAAAGCAATTAAAGCAAGGCTTTTTTCTTTCAAGTTACTCATGTAATGATCCCCAAATGGTGATTTGAATGCTAAAAAAAATTGTTGAAATGAAATTTAAATCTACCGAATTTTAATTTTTATAAATCGTGTTTCATGTGGATTGATAAGCATTTCATTATCAATTGTTACAATATTGCCACATTTATGTCTTTCGAGCAACATACTGTATATCTTACGAAAAATAGCGTAATGATGTCATCGTGCTGAAACTTAGTTGAATAAAGCAATAAATGTTGCACAAATACGACATTCGGCACGTATCCGAACTTGAGTATCTGTTTTCATCTGGTAGATTCTCAAATATTGTCTATTTTTCATACATATTAGAATGGCCAAAGGAAATTTTTGATCTAGAGAAGTAGATTTTTGCCTATGCCCAAAAACTGTCATTCGTTTTAATTAGCAAAAATTTACCTAAAACCACAAAGAATTCTAGTGGGATATGGCCAGTAACTCTCTATAATTAGAAATTTCTGCGCGCCCTCTCAAGGAGATTCCCATGCACAAGCCAGCGATCTGGACCCGACTACACTATGCTCTTTTGCTATTGCCTTTATTATTCCTGCTTGGTTGCGCCACCAATCCGGTCACAGGAAAAAAAGAACTTCGTGTTGTTGGTGAAGATACCGAAATAAATCTGGGCATCCAGCAATACAACCCGGCTCGGCAGTCGCAAGGTGGCGACTATGTGATTGACCCGCAATTGACCAAGTATGTCCAGGGCGTTGGCAATCGATTAGCCAAAGTGAGTGACCGGCCGTTACCCTACGAGTTTCAAGTCATCAATAGTTCGGTGCCTAATGCCTGGGCCTTGCCGGGCGGCAAGATAGCGATCAATCGGGGCTTGTTATATGAATTGAATAGCGAAGCCGAACTTGCTGCTGTGATGGGACATGAAATTGTGCATTCTGCTGCTCGGCATGGTGCCAAATCCATGGAACGCGGTATGTTAATGCAATTGGGCATGATTGCCGTTCAGGCAAAAACCTACGACCACAAATACGCCAACATGATCAATGCGAGTACCCAATTGGCCGCAGGATTGCTCAGTCAAAAGTATGGCCGTAATGCCGAACTTGAATCCGATTATTACGGCATGCAATACATGCACAAAGCCGGGTACGATCCAAATGCCGCCATCGATCTGCAAGAAACCTTTGTGCGAATATCGGAAGAAGCCGGACGCGGCAATCCCGGGTGGCTGGAAGGCTTGTTCTCTTCCCACCCGCCTTCGCAGATTCGGGTTGAGAAGAATAAGGAAACAGCCGCTGCATTGGGTAGTTCGGGTGAGTATGGACGCGAATCCTACCGGGCCGCGACCAGCCGTATAATGCGTACCAAACCCGCCTATGAGCAATACGATGAAGCGGTAAAAGCTTACAAGAACAAAGATTTCAGAAATGCTCAAGCACTGGCCAGTCAAGCCCTGCAAATTGAACCACGCGAAGGCAATTTTCATGCCTTGTTAGGTGAAATAGAATTACAAAGTAATCGACCCCGAGCTGCGTTGCCACATATTCGTAAAGCGCTAAATGCAAACCCGAATTTCTTCATGTATCACTTGCAAAACGGTGTAGCACTATATGACACCAATAAACTTAATGAATCGTATTCGGCCTTCGAACGCAGTTTGAAATTATTACCAACCGCAACTGCCCATTCAGCCATGGGTAAAATTGCCGAACAATCCGGTCGGCAGGATCTAGCCGTAAAACATTATGAAGCAGCCGCTCAATCCAATACCCAGGCCGGGCAAGCCTCGGCTTTCCGCTTGGCCGAGATCCAGTTACCGCGCAATCCGGGAAAATACATCCTGACCCAGGCTCAGGCCGACAGCTCGGGTAAAGTGTATCTATTAGTTAAGAATCAGGCGCCATTTGCGGTTGGCAATGTGCAAATAGTTTCGGGGATTATCGACCCGCGTACACGCCGAGCATTACAAACCGCGCCAGTGAATATAAATCAGGCTATACCTGCCGGACAAACCATCCGAGTGCCAGTTAATCTGGGACCTGTCACTACCCAGGCACAATTACAGGCCATTCAAAGTAAAGTTCAAAAAGCCCAGGCCGCGAGGTAAGCCTTATGCGTTATTATATTTTTATTGCAGCGTTATTAGTGTGCCTAACAAGCACTGCGCCCAATCATGCAGAAACCGGTAATGCAGTAAACCACTGCATTTCTATCAATAATGACACAGAGCGTTTGCTCTGTTATGACCGCTTGTTTCGACCGCATAAGGATGTAAAAACTCCAGAAGCTGTAAAGACTGAAAAAGAACCAGCAAAAGCTCCTGTCAGGTCAGCGTCTAGTGCAGTCACTCCCGACCATTCAAGCCGGGATCAAATCAGGGAAAATAATTTTGGTAAAGTCATTCACGAGGATGCCACTGACAGTATCGAATCTATTCTGGCCGGAAATTTTAAAGGCTGGGGAAGAAACTCGGTTTTTGTCCTGGAAAATGGCCAGACCTGGCGTGCAGTGAGCAGTAATGCTCGCACCAAAAAACTGCCTAAAGCCCTGATTAAACCAAAAGTGACTATCTCGCGTGGAGCATTTGGAAGTTATAATTTGAAAATTGAAGGAGTCAGGGGAAAGCTCAAAGTCAGAAGAGTTGACGACTAGCGAAAACCGAAATCCGGCTTGGGACTAATATCACTGGGAATTGTGACTCGGTAACTTTCTGCATTGAAAGGATTTGTTCCATGCCAAAAATAGCTTGGAAACAAAACATGCATTCCAGCCTGCGGACAGATGCATGAACCGGTTTCTTCATTAGCGCCCAATTGCAATGAGGTTTCACCAAACTTGATCCAGCCAGCACGATCCGGATCGTCCGGGCGAATGGTTTCTGGTACTTCAATATAAGAACAGTTTGAAAGCCAGCCCTGAGGGTGCATATGATTGCTGTGATACCCCCCGCTTTTTAATTTAACCGACCAACTGCCCGCGTGACGAAATTTGCCAGTATTTCTGGACAAAAATGGATGCCTGGAATCGTGTGGCAAATCATTGATATATTCCTGAATACTTTGCGTAATAACTTTTCGATAATCCTGAATCACTGTATTTTGAATATTCAACAGGCGTCCTACCGTTTGGGTACCGTTTTTAACACTTTGATCAAGAGGCTGTCGATTAGTTTTATGCTGCCGAGCAATAACACTGCTTAATTCCACCAAAAAGTGTTCCAGATCATCATAACCATCAGGACAGGGTATCTGTTTTATACCGATAAAATTCTTGTAATCATTGAGCCATAAACAGCGATCATCCCCCTGCAATCGCCAGCAAATACCTTTATAGGACCAGATCTCCTGATTATACGGTTCCACTTTCCCGGCAAGATTTAATTCCTGCAAGGCAGCTTTGTATTCTTGTTGCCTGATGAGATAATTTGCTTTATCAATTCGGAATCGGCTATTTTCGGGTTGCAGCGAAATAGCCTGGTTTATCAGACTAATGGATGCATCAGGATCATTGAGAAAATTTGCAATAATTCCTTGCGCATGGATCAGATTTGCCTGCTTGCCGATCTTGTGTACAGCTCTTGTCGCTACAGTGTTGGCTTTTTCGTATTGCCGGGACAGGATTAATTGTGCAATGTAAGAAAAATAGAGTTCGGCAGAATCCGGATCCCGGTCAAGACTGTATTCGTACGATTGTAAGAACTCACCATCTCCTGAGTTCTCCCAGTACAGTTTGTTCAAAGCCTCATGCGCCGGGACATACGCCGGATTCAACCGGATTGATTGCAATAAATCTTTTTCCGCAGATTCAAGGTCACCGATATCGTACTTGGCACAGGCCCGGTCAAATAACAATTCCGGTGCTTGTATTTTTTTATTTTCCAAATAACGATTCAATGATGTCACTGCTTCATCCGAAGCATGCGCCTCTCTCAAGGCAACTGTTTTGTTCCGTAAAACCTGTAATTCAAGCGTGGTGTCTACGCCCTGGTGACCGATAATCCGATCAAATGCCGATAAGGCACCGGTGTAATCTTCCACACCGGTTTTGGCTATACCCAATATCTGGTACAACGACAAGACCGATGCATGGTGTTTCAGAGCCTTTTGGATAACTGCGATTGCGCCCTCAAAATCCTCTTGGGCATTTAATAAAATAGCAAGGTTCAACCAGGCATCAAGTAATTGTGGATCCAGCTTGATTGCCTTACTGTAATATTTAACTGCATTGCGATTTTCATTAATTTCGACCAGTAAATTTGCATAATTCGATAAAGTCACGGCCTGTAATGGCTGACTTTTGAGGCTTTGTTCGAAATATTTTTTGGCCAGATCTGGCCGTGATTTTGCCTTGTAGATCAGGGCCAGCAAATGCAAAATATCCGGGTTGCGTTTATCTTTTTTTTGTACACGCAAACCCAGTTTCAATGCTTTATCAAAATATCCTTGCTGAAAATCCTGTACTGCCTGTTGAAAAAGTAAATTTATTTGGCTCATTACAAAATAAACACAACTTGCCAGTTATCCTGAATACAAGACATCTTTCAGAGGGCCAAGAAAATCCGAGTAATGCTTCCAGTGCTCAATGGCTTTTGTGTAAACCGGTTGTCGCACCTGTTCTGAACTAACCGTCGCCACTGCCCGGGTATTTTTGTGAAAATCAACACACGCCTGCTCGAATTCGAGTCCGCAAAAATCCAGCATATTACGTACGCCCGCATTAACATCCTGAATTAATTCCTCATATTGAACAGTTAATATTTTACCCTGGAACACCGAATTCCAGTGATCCATCAACTCCAGATAATCACGGTAATAGTGGCCAATATCTTCAAGACTGTTTGAAAACCGGTGTCCTTTTGCAAAATGTTGTTTATAGATACTGAACCCGCATGCCATGGGATCACGCCGCGCATCAATAATTTTAGCATTTGGCAAGATTGCCAGGATCAGACCAATGTATAAAAAATTATGCGGAGTTTTGTCAATAAAATATGTTCCGTTCTGACGATATATTTTTGTGCGTCTGATGAATTCATTCCCAAAATTTTCCAATTCCTCATTTGATAAATGCGAGACTACTTGTGGAAAACCCGGGATTTTACCCTGATATTCAAGATTATTGATACTCCGCACCATGGAAGTCATTTCAGTCAGTTCCATGGTGGGGTCAACCAGACTGTGGCTGCCTAGTATTTGTTCCAGCAAAGTAGAACCTGAACGTGGCAGACCAACAATAAAGATCGGGGAATTAGCCTGAGAGCCATGCGGAACCCTGTCGTTGAAAAATGCGGTATTAAAAACGGCTTTATTTGCCTTAACCATTTCGCTGGTCTCAGCTGACTGGTAATTATGGGATTCCTTGATAATTATATTGGCTTGTTGGTAATAGCTGAATGATCTCGCATACTCGCCCTTGTCTTCAAGGGCCTTGCCCAGGGCAAAATTCAGGTACGAGACATTTGCAGTATCGTTGTTGCTTTCTGAAAGCAGATGCGTGATTGAACCGATCTCTGCATCTGAAAAAGCATAGGTTTTCAAATTCGCCAGATTCCAGTAAGCCTCGCCCAGTTCTGGTGCCAACTGCAGTGCTTTATTAAATGCCTTGATCGCCTCACTGGTACGTCCCAGAATTCTCAAACTGACACCGTATCGCAGTTGTAAAGTTGCATTTTGCGGATGAGCCGATATCAATTTCTCATAGAGTTCAGCGGCTTTTTCAAATGCGCCGATCTTGACCAGGATCGCCGCTTTTAGCGAAACGGTTTCTAGATGATCCGGTGCAAACTGCAACAAATAATCACATTCTTTTAATGCGGGCGGGTAATTACCAACCTGAAATAGTGCATTTGCCAGATCAAAATGAAAAATCGGAAGATTGGGATTGATTTCCAGACAACGAATCAAGAAACTTACGGCCAGCTCGAATTTTCCGGCTTTACTCGCCAATGTGGCAAGTAAATTGAGATTTGCCAGGTCATCTGGATGATGTACACGAATCAGGCGACAGAGTGTTTCCGGAACAATAATATTGCCCTGTTTAAAATATTCAAGCGCCAGAAGAAAAACAGAATCTTTATCATTTTTTGACACCTCTGAATATTTATCCTGAATTGCAGCTGCCTTTTCAATCGCAGCGGCTGTTTTACCTGCATCAATAGATGCAAGCCCTTTAAGATCAATTTTCAGGTTCTCTATTCTGCTCATATTCACTGGCTTTGCTGGTTAACGAGTTTATGTAAATTCTTCACCGCTGCCTGCTCTTGGTAATTTTTCCAGCGGCCAGATGAACTTGCATACAACGGCTGGCGGATCTGCCAGGCGCTTGCTGTGCGTACCGGGTTATCCAGTTTTTCGAACTGCAGGCAGTTGTCATGCCACGGCAATCCCAGATAATCCAGCATTTTGGAAATTTCATCTCGTGGAGATACTATTAATTCATCATAATTCACCGTATACAACGCATCCTTGAACAATGCATGCCAATGTTTTTTCAGGCGTGAATGCTGTTGGTAATGATGATATATATCTTCCAGATTATTCGCGTAATTCATTCTTTTCTGCAGGCGTGTAAAATACACTGATAAACAATTATCCAGCGCATTTCTTTCGGTGAAAATGATCCTGGCATGCGGAAACATGGCCTTGATCAGGCCTATGAAGATTAAGTTATCCGGCCTCTTATCTGTTATGTATCGGGCATCTGGATGCCTGGCAGTTGCATTCTCAATGTACGATTTTGCGTATTGACGTAATGTACTGCGGTTCAGGTTTTTTGCGGCTGACGGGAATGGTGAAATATTGTTTTCTACAAGTTTCAAAATATACTCTTTTTCACCACCTGCAGAAACCTCGGGGTGCGAGGCCAGGATCTGCTCTATCAGGGTTGAGCCAGAGCGGAACATCCCGCAAATGAACACTGGCGTATCTTTTGACACATTATCAAACCTGGCAATCCAGTTTTCATCAAAAAATTCAATGATGGCTGCAACAAACGATTCATAATCTGTATGGCTATACGTGCTTAATGAATTTTTCTCAAGCTCATTTGCGCGGCGATAAAAATCAAATGCTTTATCAAATTTTTCACAATCATCGTATATTTTACCCAGCGCAAAGCCAAGGTCGATTTTGTCCACCATTAAGGTTTCAGTCGAATCGAATAAAGCGTGCATTTTCTCAATACTTCCATCATCACAGGATTTATATTTATTGATATATGCCATGCGCGCCAGGGTTTTTGCGTTTGCTGGCTGCAGATCCAGGATCTTTTGAAAACACTTTATTGAGTTGTCCTTGTGTCCCAGGTCTTCATAATAATTTGCCAAGTTATATAATGCCGGTACATAGACAGGATTTGCTGCCAATGCATCCTCCAGGTATGCCCTTGCCTGGGCATAATCTTGCAAGTCCTCGCTGCAGATCACAGCCATATTTACATACACTTCCTCCGGTCGTGCGATCTTCAAGTCGAGGGCTCTTTGATAACTATCCAGGGATTTTTGAAAATCAGCATTTTTTCTTGAGTAAAAAGCCAGATTGAAATGTGCATCCGGTGATTTTGGTCGTTGCAATAACAAGGCATGAAATACATCACAAGTTTCAGACCAGTTTCCTAACCTGGCATGACAATTAGCCAGTTGGTCATAATAGGCCTTTTTAAATGGGTTAATCCTGACCAGCTTGTTTAGGTTATCAATGGCATGATCGATATTTTCCAGATGCAGATTCAGGCCCGTTAACTCAACCAGAATTTCCTCCGATTCGGGGTAGCTGACATGCAGATCGTAATAAATTTTAAATGCCTGCATGATGGCTCCTTCCTGGATGTGACGCCGGGCAAGGTCTATTAATTCATGTTTATTCTTTATTTGTGCTGTCACTGATCTAATAATTTATATATAAAAGACTATTTTAATGCATAAAGCATACTTGGTTATATGCGAGTGAGTAAATTGCAAAAAAAAACAGCGGGCTAGAAGCCCGCTGTTCCCATACTTCAGTATTAATTTACTAATTAATAACTGAAAGTGACAGTACCGTGCAGATAACGACCTAATACATCGTAGAATCCTGCAACAGCGTTACCGTTGCTAGACAAGGTTCCACCAACTAAAGGTGGCTCTTTATCCAGTACGTTTGATACACCAAAGACAAATCCGATATTATCGGTCAAGTCATAGGAGCCAGACAGATCCAGATAGCTTTGTGCATCGAGATTGTCATTAGCGATTGTATCAACGGTACCATAGTAATTTACATTACCGTAATAACGCCATTTGGCTCTGGCTGTCCATGGCCCACCATTATCGTAGGTCAGGTTAAGCGTATGACGCCAATCCGGTTGAGGGAAGCAATCTGTGCTGATATCACCAACGCACTCATAATCTGCCGAAGCGGCTCCCGGCAATGGAGAGAACTCTTTAGACATCATGAATGTACCCAGTAGATCAGTACTCAAGGTGCCGCCAAAGAGATCAATTTCATAGCGTGCAGCCAGATCGATACCTTCAAAATGACGTGATGCCAGGTTGATGTTGGTCGCTTGTACAAATGTAGAGCTACCATCACCCAACCACAAGGTACCTGTGGCGCCACGACTGATGTTGCTACAAAGGTCCGGATTACCGGTTAATGCACATTGCTCAACCGTTAATTCTGCACCAATTGCACCAATTACATTTTCCAGCTCGATATCCCAATAATCCACAGAGACTGTCAAATTCTCTATAGGATTAACGACAGCACCAAAGGTGATCGTATCAGCTTTTTCAGGCTTCAGATTAGGGTTACCACCGAAGATACCGTTGTATTGACTAGCTGGGCTTAATGCGATGTTACCGTATTGGGCAGCCGTTACACCGGTGTTGGCACACTGTGCTTGACTCAGGATTGGAGAGGCACCACCACAAGGGTCAGTACCGTTCCATAAGCCTTCACTTTGTGGAGCAAATAATTCGCCCACATTTGGCGCACGGATCGCACGGTTATAGCCGGTACGGATTTTCAGATAATCAGTTGGCTCATATACCAAACCTGCTTTGTAGGTATCGGTGCCACCTGATGGGTTGTAATCTGAATAACGATAGGCCAGGTCAACTTGAAGGCTCTGATTGCCTTCCAATACCGGGATAGAAACCTCGGTAAAGATCTCGTCTACACTGATCTCACCAACAATGCTTTCAGTTGCTCCACCTTGACCGAGCAATAAACCATCTTCAAATACAACATCAGAGTTACGCTCGAAAGTATTGTTACGGGTTTCAACACCAACTACGAGTGCAACTGGTGTATCCGCTGCTGGCATTTTCAGGTTGGTTTCACCGGCGACAAATGCAGTGAATACGCTTTGACTTGTAATACCAGTCAAGGCGCCAGCTGCGGTCAGGTTATTAGCCTGTTCCGGAGTAACACCATTCAAACGGAATACATCATAAGTACCTGCTTCCAGTGCTTCACCGATATTGGGAGCAAAGAAGTCATTGATGTAGTTCGAGCTTGATGAAGTCTGGCCATGAGTGTAAGACACGTCATAGTCCCAGTTCTCGGTCAATGCGCCTTTGGTACCAACAGCAATACGGAAAGCATTGTGCTCCAGGATGTCGGTACGTGGGCCACCCTCGACATTACGCTTACCAATGTAGGCGAAGATCGAGTCGGTTGCAGGATCCAGTCCAAAACGTGTGCTTAATTGGTTCACATGGATTGGATCAAACAGACTTGAAGTCAAAGGGATCTCGTACAGTTCAGCGAAGAAAGTACCTGACTCAGCGATCTGGGCCTTGGTACGGTCATGCGTGAACATGGTTTCGATGTATGGCTTGAAGTTTTCATTCACTTCATAATCGGCGAATGCACCCAAAGAATAACGGGTGTCAGGACGCATGAAATGGTTAACCGGAGCATAGTTGTACGGGTTGTTCAGGAAAGCACCCAAACCACCGGCAACATCAAAGCCGTTACCGCCCTGATCCAGGGTCCAGTAATCATAATCCGTAAAGACTGGATCAACGGTTAGAATGAAGTTAGGTATTACTGCGTTGAATGAACCGCCACAAGATGTACCGGCATTATTCAAGGCACAAGAAGTGTAATCACGTGCTTCTTGCTTGAGTTCTTCATTGTCACGCCAGGTCGCATAGGCAACTGCATGACCTTTTCCATCACCAAAGTCAGAACCAACAGTCAATGCAACATTGCGGGTTTTGCCGTCAATACCTGAACTGCCTGTAGGATAATCAAAACCACGTGCATCCATTAATTCCTGAATGCCTTTGTTGTCATTATCGTGTTGATACCCTGAACCGCCAATTGACAACTCAAAGCCGTCAAAATCTTTTTTCATGATGAAGTTAACAACACCGGCTACAGCGTCAGCGCCATAAGTTGCTGATGCACCACCAGTCAAAACCTCAACTCGATCGATCAATGCAGATGGAATCTGGTTGATATCCGGTGCTTGGGAATAGATGCCGCCTGGTTGCATACGACGACCATTAACCAGTACCAAAGTACGGTTAGCGCCCATTCCACGCAGATCAAGACTAGCTGTACCACTCGAACCATTCGAGATGAATGAGGTTTGTGCAGCTTCAATAGATGGCAGGTTATTCAGAAAGTCTTCTGACCTTGTGAAACCAGTTACTTTAATATCTTCTGCAGTTGTCACACTAACCGGACTAACGCTTTCAAAACCATCACGCACAATACGTGAACCGGTTACCGTTACCTCTTCGATATTTTCATCAGCATCGGCGGCAAATGTAGTTGCTGGCATTGCAACGGCTAACGCTGCACCAGTAAACATTGCTGCTTTTACTGCCTTTGATAAAGGATTGATATTCATTTAATTTCCTCTGGGTAAATCCCAAATTAGTTTTAAATATTATGGATAGAATAGAGAGCCGAAACGGTTATTATTATCAACAACTAATCGATTCAGATTAGAGCTATTTATCCCCTAAAAAAACGCTCACAAGACTGGACTAAAAACTCTAGTCACAGGCTTGTAAAGTGGCTCTACTTTAACACAGCTTGTTGCTTTTTCGTCTCGAGGCCAGAGCAAGTACTATCTCAATCAGACACCGAACATCATAACCTATTGTTTTAATTGAATTAATGCCAATAATTCGGATATGTGGTTGTTTTGGTACATGTGCCACAAAATAGACAAAAAAGCGCAAATAAAATACCCGATGTTGTAAAAAAATCACAACATCGGGCTATAGGCAAATCATTGATATTATTGATGCTGTTAGTAAAACCTGATCAATAGAAATAGGATCTTATCGATTAATTCTCAAAAAACCGAGTTAAAGATCTTGAGCACACAAACAATCCGCATACACGCCTAAGGGGTCGTTATATTGAACCAGTCGTTCCAGTTGTTGATTCAATCCCTTTAAGATCGCACCAACCGTTCCCTTCTGCCACTCGGGCGCTGACTCCACGTATTTGCTTGCACCTGAGGCCTTGGCAAAAAAGTTGATCGCCAATTGTTCCGAGAAGGATAATTCTTTTTTAATGTACTTGATTTGGTAATCCTCAAGATCGGCTAATTCGGCCGCCGCGGCAACAGCGTCTTCAAAGCTACCCAGTTTATCCACTAAACCATTCTCCAATGCATCCTGCGCGAACCACACCCGGCCACGGGCAATCTTATCCACCGCGGCCTTGTCCATGCCACGGGCGTCGGCTACTTTGCTGATGAAATCATCGTAGCCGTGTTCGATGTTGGCCTGGATGATACGGGCAACGTTCTCATCCATGCCACGACCCAGTTGCAAGGCACCACTCAGTTCTGTGGTGCCGATGCCATCAACGTGCAAACCCAATTTATCCAGACTGCGTTCAAAGGTCGGGATCATGCCGAAAATACCGATCGAACCGGTGATGGTTGAGGGCGTCGCCCAGATCTCGTTGGCGGCCAGTGAGATCATATAACCACCCGAGGCCGCGACCGAACTCATGGATGTGATCACCGGCCTGCCGCTGTCTTTGAATTCCTGAATGGCATTCAAGATCACGTCAGAAGCAAACGCGCTGCCGCCGCCCGAGTCGACTTTCAAGACCAGGGCCTTAACTGTCTTGTCATCGGTCGCTTTACGGATCAGTTTACTGGTGGAGTCCCCGCCAATACTTCCGGAGGGCTGACTGCCATCTAAAATGGTTCCTGCAGCAACCACCACCGCGATCTTGTCGGCTTTTTTGGGTTTTTTGACCTTCTTGAGTTTGAGGTTGGCCGTATAGCGCTTGGTTGAGACCTGTTTAAAGGTACTCTCTTTCTTATGCTTACCCACTTTGTCGATCAACATTTTTCGGAATTCGGTGCGCTGGCTTAATTTATCCACCAGCTTATTATCCATTGCCGCTTGTGAAAAACTACCGCCGTTCTGCTGCATGATGCTGTCGAGATTATTCGAGTACGCGGTAATTGCACCGGCTTGCAATTCCCGTTCAGTTTCCACATCCTTGCTAAAGCTGTCCCACATCGCTCCCATCCAAACCATGCTCGAGGCTTTGTCTTCTTCCGACATATTATTGCGAATATACGGTTCCACGTAGGATTTGTACTCACCCACTTTGAACACATTCCAGTCGATGAGTAATTTATCGATGGCTTCTTTGTAAAACATGCGATACCGCCCGTAGCCTTCGATCAAGACCGCGCCTTGTGGATGCAGATGGATCTCATCAGCCAATGCCGCGAAAAAATATTGATTCTGTGACATAAAGTTGGCATACACATACACAGGCTTGCCACTCGCTTTAAACGCTTTGATCTCTTCGGCCACAACCTGCATCTTGCTCAAGCCACCTCCGGTGAATCGGTCCAGGTCCAAAACTATGAGCGGGATCTTGTCATCCTTGCTGGCTGCACGAATGGTATCGACCAGTTCTTTCACCGTGGTTTCCAGGACCGGTTGCCCTTGCGCATCGGCGATAGCCAGTTCGATCGGGTCACCCGACAATTCCTCCACCAGACTGCCCTGCAAAGACAAAACCAAAGCAGCAGGCTCGCTGATCGGTTTGGGCGTACTGCCTGACATACCGGCAAAAATAAACGCAAAGATCATTAACAATAAGAGCAAGTGCAAAACGCGCCGTACAATATCGAATGGACGCCAGATCCAGTGAAAAACCTTGCCAATAATTCCACGCTCTTTAGTTTGGGCTGCACTCATAATGATTCCTGTTGCTGTATTTGGATTTCCCGCGTGTAGCGCGGGCCTGGATCAGGGATAAATTAATTCGATATTATAGGGTGAAATTCGGGAGAAATTTTGCTGAAATGGGCGGTTTTCGACATTATTCAATCAATGAGAAGCTCATCCATAATTAATGTACGGCTGAGTAATGTTCGAAACTCACCACTCGCCGCTATTGGGCATCGACGCCCAGGGTTCAGCTATTTCCAGCGCCGGCCCTTTTTGCAACAGCTCGATAGAAATATTATCCGGCGAGCGCACAAACGCCATGCGACCATCGCGTGGCGGACGGTTAATGACAACGCCGGCTTGCATCAGTTTTTCGCAAGTTGTGTAGATATTATTCACTTGATAAGCCAGGTGTCCAAAATTGCGTCCGCCGGTATATTCTTCGGAATCCCAATTGTGGGTTAGCTCCAGCATCGGGCAATTCTTGTCACCATATTGTTCAAGATCATCACGACTTGCCAAAAATACCAGAGTAAATTTACCCTTGGGATAATCGTTTCGTCGAATTTCTTCCAGTCCGAGATAATCACAATAAAATCTTATTGAGTCATCGAGATCAGAAACTCTGACCATAGTGTGTAAATAACGCATGATGTTTTCCCTTTTACAAATTGTCGATCAAGCATAAAAAAAGGCAGCCTAATGGCTGCCTAAGATAGAGTATACGAGTGACTTTTACAATACTGTATCAGTCAAAAGGGCTATTTAACTCGACACTCTATATTTTTTAAAAACTGATGCATAAGCGTGTTAAAAAACCATCCGCCCACGTAACCTGCTTTTCTTGGCTGTGTGAGGTTTCAAGAAGGTTCCTGCTTGTTTCAACTTGAGCTTATATTCTTTTTTTGTCTTTATATCTATTTTATCTTTTTTATCTTTTTTGAAAAAAGCAGTTAGTTTTTCAAATAATGATTGCTCACCGATAGTCGAGTCAGCAGTAGCCATTGAGGTCATACCTGAAGAGGCAGATAAAGAGGTCGCAATAGTCAAACTACTCATACTCGTATATGAAGTCGAGATCTTACTGGAGCTTGTGCTTGATGTTGTAGTTGTAGTTGTTGCCAACTCAGAACAATCCAGCGTGGACTCCGAATCCACCATGCCTTCCAATATCCAGGTATTGATGAGTGAGCTGTCGTTGTCTTTGCCATTACCCTGCAACTTTCCACAGTCTTCCGGTCCGTCCATATCGCCATCGGAACAAGACAGATGGTATTTGCTTTCACCTAACTTGCTATTAGTGTTGGCATCAAAAATTTCCCAGAATACATCGTTGGGTGACCCGGCATATCCGCTCACGCTGAGCTCTCCATCAACGCTCACAGGCACCATATCCGCAAGCATGGTACTGCCCACCGAGCCTTTCCATGCGGTCACCTTAATATCGCTACTTCCACCCCAGATCATGGTCAGTTGATCGATCGGCTTGTTGCATGCGAATGGAGGTCCGGGAAGCTCGCCCGAGAACTCGACCGAGCAACCGGATTCAAACTCTACCAGAATCGAGTACTCGGCATTGGCTGCGTCATTCTCGAATTTGAATTTGAGGGTGTCGGTGTCTCCAGGTTTGATGGCGCGTTTATTTATATCACCCTTCCAACCCGAATCGATCACAACCCCAAGGGCGTTGTATGCAAAGTCACCTTCGTGAATGGTATCCCCTTCACGCTTGACTTCTATGAGGGCTCCATTGGCGGCAGGCCAGGTGATGGTGATTTTCTCGATCACCACATTCAGATCCCCGCTGTTGGTCACATCCATGCGGAATTCCTGGTTGTAGGTTTCGAGTAAGCCACCTTGCACATTACACACATCCAGCGGACACATGCGACCGTTGTTGACACTGGTGCCTGATATGATCTCGAAATCACCAAGAATCTGCCCGGGTCCAATTGGTTTCGAGCAACTGGTGTGGAACTTGCGATGGAAGACACCATCCACGTAGATGCTCACGTCGTTATTGAACTTGTCTTCACCCGGGAGTTTGGTGATCACGATCTCGTCGCCCGGATTCACCATGCCACCAAACAGCAACTTAGACGCATCCGAGTTATCGTTTTTGTCGTAGATCTGCACCATGGCCGGAGCCACACCCTGATATTCAAAGGTCAGGTCGGTCACGCCACCATCGCATACATCGCAAGGAATGACCGTAAGCGTATCGGTGCTTTCATCAGTATCCACTGGTGTTGATGAATCTTCTCCCAGAACCGTTGCGGTATTGTCCACCATCGAGATTCCCGGCGTGGCTCCACAGGATTTGTTTAATTCACCATTGCCGTCATATTTATTTACATCAAAACTCGCGATCTGCCAGTTGACATCCACCCCTTCTTCAGGCCCATTTGAGGAACCCCAGCCACCGGTAAATGAATCTGAGCAAGAGAGATGCAATTCAAAGGCTGGGTCGTCAATTCCTACAAGTGGTACGCCCGGTGGTGGGTCAAATACCAGGTTATTTTTCTCATCGGATTGATAATTAAATACATCGACTCCATTTTCATCATACAGAGTCATTGTTCCACGAGTGGATCCTGTCAGAGTATATCCATTTACAAATTCGAATATGACCTCTGCTCCATCAATCGTGCCGAAGGACGATGCATCCGGCAGGTCTGGCACTGGTGAATTGGCCAGGTATTCGACGGTAATCAGGACACTGCCACTGCCAGCAGGAATGTCAACTGTACAATCCACCATCTGACCACTGCTCGCCGTACAGTCCGCATCAGCCGAGGTCACACTCAGAACCGTTAATTGGTCATCCACCAAGTCGGTGATGGACACA
>JABDMI010000050.1 GCA_013001575.1 Gammaproteobacteria bacterium | reverse complement strand
CCGGGGATAACAGGCTGATCTTACCCAAGAGTTCATATCGACGGTAAGGTTTGGCACCTCGATGTCGGCTCATCGCATCCTGGGGCTGAAGAAGGTCCCAAGGGTTTGGCTGTTCGCCAATTAAAGCGGTACGTGAGCTGGGTTCAGAACGTCGTGAGACAGTTCGGTCCCTATCTGCCGTGGGCGTTAGAGATTTGAGAAGAGTTGCTCCTAGTACGAGAGGACCGGAGTGAACGAACCTCTGGTGTTCCGGTTGTCACGCCAGTGGCATTGCCGGGTAGCTATGTTCGGACAGGATAACCGCTGAAAGCATCTAAGCGGGAAGCCCCCTTCAAGATAAGATCTCTCTGGGAACTTGATTCCCCTGAAGAGCCGTTGAAGACTACAACGTTGATAGGCTGGGTGTGGAAGTGCAGCAATGCATGAAGCTAACCAGTACTAATTGCTCGTGAGGCTTGACCATATAACACCCAAAAAGTCTGGATGTTTATTAACTTAAACGTTCAGGGTTTAAAGAGTTATATGTAATTGCTAGTTCAATGTAAGAAGCAATAACGATTTGAGATCATCAAAGCGATATTGGATTTAATCAATTTGATAAAAACGTAAAACATGTTTTCCAGAATTCACCGTAATGGTTAGTGGTTTAATCCACAACGATTGCAACGTGAGCCAGTTTGCTTGGTGACAATAGCGAGTAGGTACCACCTGATCCCATCCCGAACTCAGAAGTGAAAATACTTAGCGCCGATGGTAGTGTGGGGTTTCCCCATGTGAGAGTAGGACATTGCCAAGCTTTATATATGAAAGGCCCGATTCGTTTGAATCGGGCCTTTCTTTTTTTTATCCTTAAACCGTTATACAAATCTTTACAGTATTCAGGTTTCTTTCTAAAAATAATTTTCTAAATTATTCACTTTTTCATTTAATTTGTTTGTGATGAATAGTTATCTCATTGACGACTATTGCTGCATCGCAAAAGGATGTTCATGCTTTTTTTATCTAACAAACGCGACTGGTTTGGAAATGTGCGCGGCGATGTGCTTGCTGGTTTGGTGGTGGCTTTAGCCTTGATCCCGGAAGCAATCGCTTTCTCGATCATTGCCGGAGTTGACCCTAAAGTTGGATTGTATGCGTCCTTTAGCATCGCGGTGATCACAGCTTTTGTAGGTGGGCGACCAGGCATGATCTCGGCTGCAACCGGAGCCATGGCCCTGTTAATGGTGACTTTAGTCAAAGCACACGGATTGCAGTACCTGCTCGCCGCCACCGTATTTACTGGCATGCTGCAATTGCTGATGGGCTATCTTAAATTAGGTAGCTTGATGAGCTTTGTATCACGCTCTGTTGTTACCGGCTTTGTAAATGCACTGGCCATTCTCATCTTTATTGCACAATTACCCGAATTGACCAACGTAACCTGGCACGTATATGTCATGACTGCAGCAGGTTTAGGGATTATATATTTATTCCCGTTGATACCAAAAATCGGAAAAACTATTCCTTCACCGTTAGTGTGTATTCTTTTATTAACAGGTGTTGCTGTTTTTATAGGACTGGATATACGTACGGTTGGTGACATGGGCGATCTTCCGGATACTCTGCCGGTATTTTTCTGGCCTGAAGTGCCCTTGAATTTTGAGACCCTGAAAATTATATTCCCGTATTCAATGGCTTTAGCCACAGTCGGTTTGTTGGAATCCTTGATGACGGCAACGATTGTTGATGACCTGACCGATACACCCAGTGATAAGAATCGAGAATGTAAAGGACAAGGGATTGCCAATGTTGTTACCGGATTCATGGGTGGCATGGCCGGCTGTGCGATGATTGGTCAGTCGGTAATTAATGTAAAGTCCGGCGGTCGAGGTCGCTTATCGACACTGGTAGCCGGAGCCGTATTATTGCTGATGGTGGTGTTTTTGAATGACTGGGTCGCACAAATACCTATGGCAGCTTTGGTTGCGGTAATGATTATGGTATCCATCGGAACATTTGATTGGCGTTCGATCAAGAATCTAAAAACCAATCCTAAATCGAGTAGCATAGTGATGCTATCAACTGTTGCGGTGGTTGTGTGGACACATAATTTAGCCTTGGGCGTGTTCGTTGGAGTCTTGTTGGCCTCTTTGTTCTTTGCGCGCAAGGTAAGTCGCTATATGAAAGTCGAATTACATACTGACGAAGCAAGTAATACGCATACTTATAAAGTTTATGGTGAGATATTTTTTAATTCATCCGCAAAATTTATCGAAAAGTTTAACTTTAAAGATGTGATCGAAACGGTTGTTATCGATGTCAGTCGGGCCCATTTTTGGGATATATCGGCCATTCATGCATTGGATAAAGTGGTGTTAAAATTTCGCAGAGAAGGTGCTGAAGTAGAGTTGATTGGTGTGAATAAAGCGAGCGAAACCATGATCGATCGCTTTGGGGTACACGATAAACCCGAAGAAATTGCTTTGGCTCTGGGAGAGCATTAATGAATACAGAACAAAAACTGATTTTGACCAGCGTTGACAACTCACCTTGGGGTGAAGCCGTTGTTGATTATGCTGCCTGGATTGCGAATACTGTAAAGGCGCCATTAAAGTTTTTGCACACCGTTGAACATCTTAGTCAACAAGAAAATTTGGATTTGAGCGGGGCAATTGGTCTTGGGGCTCGCGGCGATCTATTGGAAGAGCTGATCGAACTGGAGCAAAGCAGGAGCCGCTTACTGATCAAAAAAGGTCAATTCATGTTGCAAGCGGCAAAGTCCAAAGCTAAAGAATTGAAAGTAAATGACATTCGCAGTAGTCAAAGACACGGTGATTTAACCGAAGCGCTCATTGAACTTGAAGATCAGATACGTGTCCTGGTGATCGGCACACGCGACAAAGACGGGCTTAATCATTCCAGAACGGTTAGTAAAATCAAAACTATCGTGCGTGCCTTACATAAACCAATTTTAGTGGTGAATGGACATTTCCAAAAACCGCAAAAGATCATGTTGGCTTATAGTAATAACGCAGCGTCACAAAAAGCCTTACAAATGGTGTCCACTAGTCCGTTATTTGTTGGTATGGAGTGTCATTTAGTGCATGTGGGTGAATCGACTTCACAAATGAATACCCTGATGCAAGCCGCGGTCGAGTCCTTGCAAAATAATAATGTCACTGTCAGCAAAGTATTCCTGACCGGAAAAATTGAAGAAGCACTGATTAATTATCGCCAACAAGAAAACCTGGATCTAACCGTCATGGGTGCGTTTAGTCATAATAAAGTCCATGATTTCTTACTTGGCAGCTTTACGGCCAAAATGCTGGAAAAGACCCGGAAGCCATTGCTTTTACTTAGATAGAGATAAAAACTCTAATATCAATACCGGCATTTTCTATGCAATCTTAGAATTATAATATCCAGACATGCTTGCTCAAAAGTGTGTCGTTACCTAAAAAAAACTGGTTCTCGGATCAGATTATTTGATTCTGAGCATGCAGAATTCCTGAGTCTAGGCGTATACTTATCCTGCATTTTTATAATTCGAGGAGTCTGTTATGTCAGTCAGTATTGCACAACTGTGGTTGCCCATTCTCTTGGGCGGCGTCTTTGCATGGGTTGCCAGTAGCATTATTCATATGGTGCTCAAATACCACAACCACGATTACAATGAATTAACCAATGAAAATGAAGTCTCTGCAGCATTGGGGAATAGCTCGCCAAAGCCAGGCATATATACCTTACCGTATTGCACAGATATGAAAAAAATGGCCGACGAGTCCATGCAACAAAAATTTACCAAAGGTCCGGTTGCCATGATCTCGGTATTTGATAATGGTATGCCACCAATGGGTAAACTCATGGGTTTACAGATCGGGTATTTCTTGCTCGGGTGCGCCTTGATTGCGTATGTGGCAAGTTTGGTGCTTCCTTCCGGAACAGAATATATGCGAGTTTTTCACGTGGTTGGTGAAGTCGCATTTTTGACCTTTGGCTTTGCGAGTATCCCATACAGTATCTGGTATGGGCACCCATGGGCAGTTACCGGACGCTTTTTACTGGACGCAATAATTTACGCCGCAGTAGTGGCGGGTACCTTTGCCTGGTTGTGGCCTGCGGCCGCTTAAGAATAGACTTCAAATATTTGATTCACGGCCTCGAAAGAGGCCTTTTATTATGCGCTTGCTTGCCGGATAGTCTCTGCCGCAAGCAGGTCCAGTCCATCAAATATCGGTCGGGTGAAATGTAATTCGTCACTCAGGATTGATAGTTCGGTGCAGGCAACCAGTAAACAGTCTGTTTTGAGCGACTTGGCAATTCGATTCAATTCTTTGGCGGATTGTTGGTTGTGCGTATTGCCTTTTATTGACCTGATAATTTGCATCAATTGATCTTGGTCATCTTTCTGTGGATTGATAATTCCTATTCCATAATTTGTTGCTGCATTCTCATAAAGTTGAATGTTTATCACGGCAGTCGATGCCAATAATCCAATGGTTTTAATGTTTGGCAGTCGAGCCTTGATTGCATCAAGGCTTAAATCTACAAGATTGATAAAAGGAATTGAAACCGCCTCGACAATTCGGGAATGATAATGATGCGCTGTATGGCAAGGCATAACCAGAAAATCTGCTCCTGCTTTTTCCAAACCTTGCGCCATTTGAATGAGAACGGGTAATGGGCTTTCTCCAGTGCCTTCGATTAATGCCTTGATACGCGAAGGGACTTTAGGATTATTATCGACCAACATTCGAATATGGTCAGCATCATCACTCGCAGGGGTTAATTCTATGACACGTTGCATCAAGGTCACGGTAGCCTCTGGTCCCATGCCCCCAAGGATTCCGACCGTTTTATGTTTTTTCTGTGCCATTGTCTATCTAACGATAATCCGGGTAATTGAACATGCTGCGATACCCATGGATACCTTGAGCGCCACCGGTGTGTATGAAAACAATATTTTTATGTTCACCAAAAAAACCCTGTCTGACCAGATCCAACATCCCGTCCATGCCTTTCGCGGTATACACGGGATCGAGTAAAATACTTTCGGTACGCGCCAGGGTTTCCATGGCATCAATGGTACCTTTAGTTGGAATGCCATACCCTTCGCCCACGTAATCACTGTTGGCGATCACATCAGCCCGTTTTACCGCGTCGGGTAATCCGCACAATGCAGCGGTTTCCAGGGCTAATGCAAAAACCTTTTCTTCTTGTGCTTGTTTTGCTGCTTTGGTGCTGATGCCAAGCACCGGTACCCGGCTTCCGCTACCGCAGAAGCCGGTCACTAAACCGGCTTGAGTGCCCGCGCTACCGGTTGCATGCACAACATAGTCTATTTTTAATCCGCTTGTATTCGCCTGATGCAATAATTCCAGCGCACAATTCACATATCCCAGAGCACCGATGGCATTCGAGCCGCCGCCGGGGATAAGGTAGGGGTTTTTCCCTAATTCTTTTAATTCTATTGCCAGGGATTCCATCGCCGTTTGCATGTTGGTGCCACCAGCCACAGTGCTAAGTTTTGCGCCGAGTAACTGATCCAGTAAGATGTTGCCATTGTAGTTGTAATCTTCATCCTCACTACCGGTACGGTCTTCCATGATCAAGTGGCATTCAAGCCCCATTTTTGCGGCAATTGCAGCAGTTTGCCTACAATGATTCGATTGGGTCGCGCCCGGTGTAATAATGGTATCGGCATTTTTCTGCTTAGCATCGGCCAGCAAAAATTCCAGTTTACGGGTCTTGTTTCCACCACCGGCAAGACCCGTACAGTCATCTCGTTTGATCCATAACTTGTTAGTGCCATACGCTTTGGAAAGTCGCGGCAAAAATTCCAGCGGCGTGGGTAAATGGGCGAAATGGAATCTGGGGAAACGGGATAACAGCATACTTAACCTTTATGGTGGAAATAAACAGTAATCAACACTATATCAATACTCGGCTTTATCCATAAAAAAAGTATTTATGGTTAGTCGCCCAATTTCCGGATCATTAGAAAAAGTAAAATTTTCCGATATATGTCCTGAATGCAGAGTTTGACCACGATAGATGATCAAACGATTGAATTTGGCGTCAATTCTGCCAATTTGTTCAAAGTGATCAGTGGAGCCGGTTGCATAGGCTTTTGTTGGTGGGCCGCTTTGCTCAAATTCACGGTAACGGGCGCTGGTATATTCTTTATGCCGGGACTGATCCATAGTCTCAAATCCGGTATTCTTATGCCGATAAAATGCCGTGCCTCCTGATTCGCCACCACAAAGATAATGTAAAACGGCCAAGCGACCTTTTTCCAGGCCATCGAAGTGCGGGAAACACTGAAAATCGGTAAGCCTGTCTGGCAAGGTGGTCACGAGTGAGTAATTGCAGTCAAGTAATCGTACCCCCGACTCAATGTGAAATATATTGCGAATGATATCTTCCAACAGGCTGTTATTTTGTGCCAGGTAATTCGCCGGAGCACTGGCACGGATACCCGGGTAATAGGAATTATTTTTGTTAAACGCCGAACGGCTGGCAATGGTTACTAATTCTTCCGGATTGGTGCTGAAATTGTCAACAACAACAATCGGCTCTTGTTCATGTCCAAAACGTAAAACCTGATAAGTAGGTGAAGTGTTCAAGATGACCAGTTGATGATTGAAAGTAACATTTTTACAGTATGAACGGATAAATGCTAGACTTGCAAGCATGAAATTTTTGAAAATATCCGGTTTTTTTCTGCTTTTAGTTGCGATTCTTGCAGCATTTAATCATAAAAAGATTACAAACCTGGTGCACGTCCTGAATTTATTCGATGAAGGGCCAATCGTGCAAAACTTTTCGCACATGCGAAAAGCCTTTTACTTCGACGAGATACCAGCTTCGGGTGGCAAACACACCTGGCCAGTGTCACAAAATCCCGTTGAATTGCCGGAGTTATATTCCTGGCAAGGTAAGAACAAATCGGTGTCGGCTTATCTGGATGAAACCCGAACCACCTCTTTGCTGGTGATCAAGAATGGCGAGATCGTTTATGAGGACTATCGCTTGGGTACAGGTCAAAATGACCACAGAATTTCCTGGTCTATGGCGAAATCCTTTTTGTCAGCCATGTTTGGAGTGGCGGTTGACGAGGGCAAAATAAAAAGTCTGGATGACCCTGTCACTGCCTATGTTCCTGAATTGTCAGTGTCGGCCTATAACAATGTTCCTATTAGAGATGTTTTATATATGGCCAGCGGGGTGGAGTTTGACGAGGACTATCTGGATTTTCATAGTGATATCAATAAGATGGGACGCATCTTAGCCCTCGGTGGTTCTATGGATAAGTTCGCCATAAAAATGCAGGAAGTTGCCAGACCATCAGGACAAAATCGACAATATGTGTCGATCGACACCCATGTTTTGGGCATGGTTCTACGCAATGCCACTAAACAATCCAACAAAGAATACTTGATCGAAAAACTTTGGAATAAACTCGGAAGCGAACGTGATGCGTATTACTTGACCGATGGAAATGGCATTGCTTTTGTTTTGGGTGGGCTTAATATGACCACACGCGACTATGCCCGTTTCGGAGAACTTTTTCGTTTACAAGGTCAATGGCAAGGTGAGCAGATCATTCCGAAAGAGTGGGTTAGCGAGTCAACAGCCAATTCTGCGCCGCCGCCCGTGGACCCGGTTAATGACACATTCGGTTATGGCTATCAATGGTGGGTGCCGCAAAATGCCAACGGAGATTTTTTTGCTGGCGGAATTTATGGACAATTTATTTACGTTAATCCAAAACTGCATACCGTTATTGTAAAAACCTCCGCGCATCGCGGATTTAGAAATGATGGTAATTTTGGCCGGGATGTGAAGCATGAAACCATTGAAATGTTCAGAGCCATCGCGAACAGTTTAAATTAAATTCGGCATAATTTTTTTAATTCGATCCTTGTATGAAAATCCTTATTTTCGGCCACTATGAGATCGCGAGTAATTACGCCATCAGCCAGGTTGTGGAAGCTTTGGCAGACCACCAGATCCAGATTGTATTATCGGGTAAGGGAGATGCATTCGAGACAGGTGGCGATGATTTTTCTAAATTGGCACACTATGAGCAAGAATTGTCTAATGCCTTAAATCAAGAACAAGACGAGTTAGGTCTTGCTTGCAAAGGATTTGATGAACTAGCCAAGCTGACCAATAATGAAATCGGGCAACTTGCCAATCCAAATTCAAAAACCGGACTTGCACAACTCAAGTCCTATCAGGCAGATCTGTTCATTTCCATTCGTTATCGAAAAATATTCAAGCCTCAAGCCATTGCCATACCACCGAAAGGCGTAATCAATTTACATTCCGGCTTATTGCCAAAATATCGTGGAGCCATGGCAACCTTCTGGGCGATGTTGAATGGCGATGAATTCATAGGGTCGACTTTGCACTACATCACTGACAAAGGCATCGATACCGGGCCGATCATCGCTACGGCACCAATCAAGTGTGATTATGATCAGTCCTATTTGGAAAATGTCTTAAGACTATATCCAAGCGGCTGCCAACAGATCGTACAAGCTGTTCAGCAGATTGAGAAAAAAGAGCCACCCTCATTATTCACACAGCCTTTGTCAGGTAATTACTACAGCTTTCCGGATATGCATAACTTGAATGAGTTTTTCGACATGGGATTTCGCTTAATGTAGTTGTGTTGTAGATTTACAACAACAATAATAATTTATCATATAAAAACCCGAAATGAAGTAATGGGTTACTTGACCCATAATCAAAAAAGGCGCATAGTTGGTAACAATTATGCAACAAATTGAAAATCCTGGATTTTCGATTAGTGCGTAATCGCTTTTTCTTTTGCAAAAGAAAATGTATATCTGGTTAGTCTGAGAGTAAGTTTTTGCCCAAAAGATAACCGGATTTACACATAACTATTTGAAACCAAAGGAGATTAATTCGTGAATACGAAAATCCGTAAAAGTTTGCTCCTGATGATGGGGCTTGGCTTAACCGCCACTGTGGCAATTGCGCCACAAACATTCGCTGCCGATAGCGCCGATGTTGTTGAAGAAGTGATCACTGTTGGTACGCGTACGAAAGCGCGTTCAGTGACTCAGTCACCAGCTCCGGTAGATGTTTTCCAGGCTGAAGAGTTCTTGAACCAGGGCGATACCGACGTAAACAACCTGTTACGTAATTCAGTGCCTTCCTATAACGTAAATGACCAGCCCATCAGTGATGCGGCAACCTTGATCCGCCCGGCAAACTTGCGTGGCCTGGCTCCTGATCACACATTATTATTGGTCAATGGCAAACGTCGTCATCGCGGTGCGGTAATTACCTGGTTAGGTAATGGTATTTCCAATGGTTCACAAGGTGCCGATACTGCTGCAATTCCTGCTTTAGCACTGAAAAGTGTTGAAGTCCTGCGCGATGGTGCTGCGGCTCAATACGGTTCTGATGCAATCGCCGGAGTGATCAACTTCCAGCTTAATGATTCTGCCGAAGGTGGTTCTTTCGAAGCAAAATACGGTGAATATTCCGAAGGTGATGGTCAAACCTTCACTGTTGCTGGCAACGTTGGTTTCCCTCTTGGCGACAATGGATTCATTAATTTAACAGCCGAATGGGGTAATTCTGATCCTACTGATCGAGCTGTACAACGTGGTGATGCTGCTGCACTTGATGCTGCAGGAATCCAGGGTGTACCCAATCCAGCCATGGTCTGGGGTAAGCCGATTGTGGATGATGATATCAAAGTGTTTGCTAATTTCGCAATCGATATTGGCAATGGTAAAGAGTTTTACGGGCACGGTAATGCAAATACAAAAGATGTAGACGGTGGCTTTTTCTATCGTAACCCAACCAATCGTCCAGGTGTATTTGGCGATGGTGACGGATCATTGTTGATTGGTGATCTTTCAGGTGATATGTCAGGTAACTGTCCTGTCGGTGTGTATCCAGATACTCTTGCCGGTCTGCAAGCTTACCAGGCTTGGCAGGCTCAAAACCAAAATGCAGATTGCTTTCACATGACTGAGCATCCATCAGGATTGCTGACTGGCGGTTTCACACCTCGATTTGGTGGTGAGATCACGGATAATTCATTCTTGGTCGGTTTCCGTGGTGAAACAGATAACGGTATGACTTGGGATCTCAGCGGTTACACCGGTTCTAATGAAGCAGATTTCCGTATCAACAATACGGTAAATGCAAGTCTGGGCCCGAATACCCCGATCAATTTTGATCCAGGTACCTATACCCAGGAAGACTATAGCTTGAATGCTGATTTCACGTATCCGTTAAGAGAAGATATCAGTCTCGGTTTTGGTGCCGAGTATCGGGTTGAAGAGTTCACAATTTCACCGGGACAACTAGAGTCGTTTACGGCTGGTCCATTGGCTGATCAAGGTTTCAGTACATCTTCAAACGGTTTCCCGGGTTTTCCTGCGGTAACATCAGGTTCTTGGGATCGCTCAAATACTGCATACTATCTTGATGCTGAATGGGATGCGTCTGAGCAATTGCTTTTACAAGGTGCTGTACGTTTCGAGGATTACCAGGATTTCGGTTCAACAACTAATTATAAAATTGGTGGTAACTACCGCGTTCATGATGACTTGGGTTTCCGTGCCACACTTAGCACAGGCTTTAAAGCGCCAACACCTGGTCAGGCCAATGCTTCAAACACCTCAACCGAATTCTCGGCTGGTGTATTGATCAATAACGGTACTATTCCTCCGACTAGCCCGGTTGCTGCTGCCTTTGGTGGTAAGCCTCTTGGTCCTGAAGAGTCTACAAACATCACTTTGGGTACTTACTTTAATGTGGGTAATTTTGACATTACTCTGGATTACTTTGATATTGACGTTGATGATCGCTTGAACCTGTCGTCTGAAATTGCATTAACTGACGCTCAAATTGCACAGTTGATCGCTGATGGTGTTCCAGGAGCCGGTGATCTGAAACAGTTCCGTTTCTTCACTAACGACTTTGACACCAATACATCCGGGATTGATCTGATCGTAAATACCAGCACAGATTGGGCTGGTGGCACAACGGATTGGAACTTGGCCTTTAACCACACCAAAACCGAGGTGACCAATGCTGGCGCCACAATTGGTGCTGGTCGTATTCGTCAAATCGAAGAAACAACTCCTGAGAATCGTTTCAATTTATCCGGTAACCACTTTATGGGTGACTGGAGATTCCTGGGTCGTTTAAGTTATTACAGCGAATGGTATGACAGTTTTGAAAACGATGTGTTCGGCACAACAGAAACTTTTGATGGCGAATTCCTGTTAGACCTGGAAGTTGGATATGACATTAACGAGAACTCTTCAGTCTTGTTCGGTATTAACAATGTCACTAACGAAAAAGGTCAAAAAGCTACTGTAGTTAACAATATTGGTACTGATTCTGCGGTTGCTGGTGTAGGTAATGTTTATTCTACCTTCTCACCATTCGGTTTCAGTGGTACTTACTACTACTTAAGCTATCGTTTTACCAAATAAGTATCTGATATTTAGATATTGCTTATTTAAGCCCTTCCCATTTCGATGGGGAGGGTTTTTTATTGGGTGTTAGAATGTCGGTTTTGGCATATCATCAACTCTTCATAAATTTATGACCCTGATCCGTTTTGACGAAGTCTCCATTGCCTTTGGAGAACAAAAAATTCTGCGCGAAGCCAGTTTTTTACTGGAAGAAGGCGAGCGGGTGTGTCTTATCGGGCGCAATGGGGCAGGCAAGTCGACCTTACTAAAACTCCTGACCAGCGAGTACCATCCCGACAGCGGCGAAATCCAGTTCTTGCAGGATCTGCGTATAAGCCAGTTACGCCAGGAATTACCCCAGGCTTTGGAAAGAAGCGTTAACGAAGTTGTACGCGAAGGATTGTCCCAACAAGTCACCTGGATGCAAGCCTATGAAGAAATGGCGTCACAAGAGCTGGATGAGAACGGATTGCGTGAGCTTGAGCAATTGCAGGCAAAAATCGATGCAGTGGGTGGCTGGAAGCTCGACCAGATCGTTGACACGATCATGACCCAGCTTGAGTTACCAAAAGACAAAAAAATGTCCGAATTGTCCGGTGGTTGGCGTCGTCGAGTGATGCTGGGGCAGGCTCTGGTTTCCAAGCCACAGGTCTTGTTACTTGACGAGCCTACTAACCACCTGGACATCAGCACCATTGAATGGCTTGAACATCGGGTTCGCTCGTATAAAGGCAGTGTGATCTTTATTACCCACGACCGCGATTTTATGCAAAAGTTGTCCACGCGCATTCTGGAAATTGACCGGGGCAAATTAGTCAGCTGGACGGGTAATTACAAAAAATACTTACAATTGAAAGAAGCCGCGATTATCGAAGAAGATCGTCATAATAAACTCTTTGACAAAAAACTTGCTCAGGAAGAGTCCTGGATTCGTCAGGGTATCAAGGCGCGCCGCACCCGTAACGAAGGCAGAGTCAGGGCCTTGCAAGATTTACGAGAAACCGCATCGCAACGCATCAAACGCAGCGGAAAAGTAAAAATACACATTGAGTCGGGCGACACATCGGGCAAGAAAGTCATTACTGCACACAAGATCAGTTATGCCTATGGTGATGAGGTCTTGCTTAAAGATTTTTCCATCAAGGTCACGCGTGGTGATCGCATTGGGCTTATCGGTAATAACGGGGTTGGTAAAAGCACCTTGTTGAAAATCCTGTTGGGTCACCTGGAACCACAAGGTGGTACGGTTAAGCTGGGGACCAATCTAAAAGTTGCTTATTTTGACCAGATGCGGCGTGAACTGGATGAAAGCAAAACCGTGGCCGAATATGTGGGTGACGGTAAAGACTATATCCAGCTCGCGGGCAAGCAACGACATGTGGTTGGGTATTTGAAAAACTTCCTGTTCACCCCCAAACGCTCCATGACCTTGATCAGGGCCTTGTCGGGCGGTGAACGAAATCGGGTATTGCTGGCCAAGTTGCTGACCCGGCCAGCCAATTTACTCGTGCTTGATGAGCCGACTAATGATCTGGATGTAGAAATGCTTGAGGTTCTGGAAGAGCGACTGGTTAATTATGACGGCACCTTGATCATCGTAAGCCATGACCGTCATTTTCTGGATAATGTGGTGACCAGCGTCTTGGTCTTTGAAGGCGATGGGAAATTGCAACAATATGTTGGTGGATACAGTGATTGGGCGCGGCGAGGCAAGGAATTATTGATCAAAGATGTGCAGTCTGAGAACGATGTTTCCCAAGCATCTGCAAAATCCGATTCACTCAAAACCGCCAAACCTAAAAAACTCAGTTATAAATTGCAGCGCGAGTATGATATGTTGCCAGAGCAGATCGACGCCCTGGAAAAAAAGATTGCCAGCTTGAATAATACAATTGCACAAGCGGATTTTTATGCCCAGGAATTCAGTCTCACCGAGCCGGTATTACATGAGCTTGCAGCAACTCAGTCTGAATTGGAAAAGATCATGTTGCGCTGGATGGAGTTGGAAGATCTGCAATCAGCAAGTTCTGGATAAAATTTACGAGAAAGATCATGAGTGAAAAGTCAGTCGCGTTATGCGAAATTAAAAACAAAATTGCCTTTGTCAGCTTGAATCGCCCGGATAAATACAACGCCTTGAGCATTCAATTATTTGAAGAGCTCACCGCCATTGGTGAAGAGCTTATAAGCAATAAGAAAATTCGTGCGGTTATCCTGTCAGGTAAAGGCAAAGGCTTTTGTTCTGGCCTGGATGTGAAAAGTGCCATGGCCAATGGTGGTGGCAAAAAATTGATGCATAAAGACAATCCGGAAGATCAGAATCTGGCGCAACGTATTAGTCTGGTTTGGCGCGAAGTGCCTGTTCCGGTGATCGCTGCAATTCACGGGGTGTGTTTTGGTGGCGGATTTCAAATTGCCTTGGGTGCCGACTTCCGATTTGCCACTGAAGACAGCAAATTCTCGATCATGGAAACCAAATGGGGTTTGATCCCTGATATGGGAGCGAGTGTGACCTTGCCAGAACTGGTTAACATAGATGTGGCCAAAGAATTAACTTTCACGGGTCGCATTTTCGAGGCGCCTGAAGCAAAAACACTAGGCGTGATCACGAAAATCGTTGAAGATCCAATGCAAGCAGCAATTGAGTTTGCCAATCAATTGAAAGAACGTTCGCCAGATGCCGTAATGTACGGTAAACGCCTTTTTAATGAAACTTGGCTGTCCTCGGATGGCGTGCGATTAAAAAAGGAAACTGAATTTCAAGAAAATCTGATTGGAAGCTGGAATCAATTAGCCGCGAGTGGAGGCAATATGTTAAAGACTAAACTGCCATTCAAAACAAGGAAATAAAGCAAAGTGTAATTTCCTTTCGCGCATTCACGCAAAACTCGAATATCTTTAAACCCGAGTAAAAAAAAACTCAATTTTTTTATTTGAATGGGTGAGAAATATTGTTAAGTGAGTGAATAGGGGAGTGAGGCTATGCCCACATAACTAATTGATTTGCTTGAAAATAATATTTAACGCTGTACTTTGCGCAATGCAAAAAACTATCCGCGTTGTGAAATTCCACCAAGTCAGGAATGACAATTCAATTGACCATAGTCTATAATTGCACTAATAATAATTAAAAAAATCTTATTAATCACCGAGTGCTGCTGCACAACATATCTATACAGTTATAGATTAACAATAAATTGATAACAATTGTTTTAGATACTTGTTATCCGATGTTAGGTGAAAAAATGAAAGTTACAAAATTAACCCTATTGGTCCTTTCGGGCCTGGTCTTTTTAGCAGGTTGTGGTGGCAGCTCGGATTCTGCTGCTACTAACACATTAAATAATGCTACTAGCAAAGTGGGCACACTTGCAAATACCTGCAAAGTTGAGATCAATAAAACTTGTCTAGTCAATAATGTGCCTGCAGCCCAATTCCCGGCAGAAAAATGTGACGGAAAATTGCAACAGTTTACCCTTGTGTGGGAAGGCTCAGATGCAATAACGGTCAGCGGCGTTGATAATGATTCGAATAACAGTCAGGTCAATAATGGCGATGAGGTCACCTTTTTTGGCCCGTTCGACCAGAATGACGTGGTTGTGACTATCGACGGTGTCGGGTACTCGGTGTTCCATATGTCGTGTTCTGACGAGAATTTTAACAGTGCCGATGATTGCAACAAATTGGCCGGTGACGGTAAATCGGACAATCCAACATACATAAATCAATGGTCACTGGAGGGCTTTATCGATGCCTCTGATCAGGTGCTGGATTGTTCACCACCGATTTCTGATCAACTTCCTACCGCCGACAGTTGTGAAGTCAAGGACATGCCTGGCATGGATTGCGATGCATTGGGAAAACCGGTTGCACTGAGTTTTAGATACCATCAGGGTTCGGTGTGTAACTCTTCCGCAAATTCGCAAGGCAGTAAAACAGCTTGTACCGACAGCGGCACTTTAGGGCCACATGTTGCCGTTGCCGTGCTTAACGATGAGGAAAAGTTTCAATTAAGTGATAACACCTCTTGTTTGTCAGATGGTGAAGAATTTACGGTTACGCCAACCGGGAGCTCATTCCCGTCCCGATTCGAATTGCAGTTATCGGATTGTCAGCCCCCGATGCCGGATCCAAAAACCAGCCAGAAAACCAGTGGTTCTTCACAAACTCTGGATATTCACTTGTCATGCTCTGCTCCATTAGCTGTAGGAGACGTGTTCGGTGCTCTCGAATTGACATCATTCAATGACGAAGACGGTAGCGTTGATCTGGTCTTTGGTTACAAAGTAGAAAATACAGGCACTGTTTCCCTTGCCGATCTGAATATTGTTGACGGCAATGACACTGTGGTTTTTGATGCGCCTGAAACAAATGATCCATTGTTCAATCCTGCCCAGCCATTTATCCTGGATGCCGGAAAAACGGCAAAATTCACTGCCAGCGCTACGGCATTTACCGGCACGAGCAGCTCAGCGCAAGTTTTACGCTCCGGTAACACAGTGTGCGGAACTTCGAAAGATGTTCCTGTAGTCAAGGTGTTGCCACCGGCCTGTATGTTGAGCATTGAGCTGTATAAAATTGAAGACGATAAAATTAAGTACAAAATTTTCAATGACGGCACAAACGATATTTTTCTTTCTCAAGTTAAATTTGCCTGGCCAGGTTCAGGATTGCTTGAAAAGGTCAAATTTGATGGCGATGAGATTATTAAAGATGTCGCCCTGACTTCACCAGTGGATCTGAATTCATTCCTGAAAGACGAGAGTTCCCGAGAACTCAAAGCGGAGGATTATGCAAAGATCGAATTTGAATTTGATCAAAAATTCCCGATGAAAGACGAACAGCCGGCAACCGACTTTAACTACTCATTTGATTTTGGTGAAGATTCAAGATGTAGCGTCACGAACAATCCACCGGATCCATAGAAACCGGATTTGTCGAAAAAATTTAAATACCCATTAGGCCTCGTGTCATAATGGGTTTTTTTATATAACAAGAATGTTTAAACTCTTACCAATTATTTTGCTTTTGATGATGCACACTGCCTGTGTTCAGGCTCCTGTCTCGGGCAACATATCAAATGTATTGGACCCATGGGCAAATATGCCAACCGATGTAACCATGTTGGCGCCAGGTGTCATTTCGACCCGTTATAACGATCGTGATCTGGCGATATCTCCTGATGGTAAATTGCTGCTATTTACCCGCGTGTCTCCTAAAAATAGAATTTCAGCAATTATGCAATCCAGGATCACAGATCAGGGGATGAGTCAGCCGCAAATCACAGCATTTTCTGGTCAGTATTCGGATCTTGAGCCAGCCTTTAGTCCAGATGGCAATCGTCTGTATTTTGCCTCCAATCGCCCTCTGAGTGGGCAAGGTCCACCCAAGGATTTTGATATCTGGTTTGTTGAGAAAGTTAACACGTCCTGGTCTGAGCCGATCAATATAGGAGCTCCGGTTAATACGGATTTGGATGAGTATTACCCGTCACTTACTCAGAAAGGCGATCTATATTTCACTGGTTTGTACGATCGATCCGAGTCCGGTGAAAATATCTATAAAAGTACTAATGCGAATGGAAAATTCCAAACCCCGGTTGCGATTAATGAAAAACCAAGTTTAAGCAATAACGAGTTCAATGCCTTTGTGGGCCCGGATGAAAGTTATTTGATTTTTTCTTCTGATCGTAAAAAGCAGGGGGGTGACTATGCCGATCTGTACATTAGTTTTTTGCACAATGGACAGTGGACAGATGGAGTAAATCTTGGTGAGAAGATAAATACTTCACAACTGGATTATTGCCCATTTGTTTATGAGTTTAATGGAAAGCGCCAGTTATTTTTCACCCGCACTGACATTGCGATAAAAAATTATTATCCCGATAGATTGAGCAATGCCGATTTTCAAGAAATACTTGACCAAGTGGAAAACGGCACGGGTAATATTTACAGGGTGAGTTTCGATGATTTGCTAAATGACCTTATGCTGGACTAAGACCTGTCAAAATATGCAATTAAATAACTCACACCCTCAAGTAACTTTCGGCGTCCCATTGCGTGCCTTGAGTGTAACAAGCTGTGATAGTGTTATGGCTATTCAGCACAATTTGCAGGACCTCCCGCAATCCACATATATTCTAGGTGGCGGCTCCAATATTTTACCGGTCGGTTATTTAAATGCACATGTGATCAAGCCGGATCTCCAGGGCATACGTTACGAGCACACAGGTGATTCTGTGCTGGTCACAGCGGGTGCCGGGGTGGTCTGGCATGATCTGGTTCTTGATACATTAGCGCAGGGTTATTCGGGCCTGGAAAACCTGTCTTTGATTCCCGGCAGTGTTGGTGCCGCACCTATACAGAACATTGGCGCGTATGGCGTTGAATTAAGCGAGCGACTGGTCGAAGTGGAAGTTCTGGATATTCAAAGCCGGCAAATTCTGATGTTGAGCAATGAAGAATGTGAATTTGATTATCGCGATAGCATTTTCAAACACGAATTAAAAGGTCGTGTTATTGTTACTCATGTTACTTTGAAGCTGGATAGAGAACCGCAATTCAATCTTACATATGGCGCTCTCGGCAACGCGGTTGCCTGTTTGAATGATAACCCAACAACGACTGATGTAAGCAATGCAGTCATTCAAATTCGGCGTAGTAAACTTCCTGACCCCGAACTATTAGGCAATGCCGGTTCGTTTTTTAAGAACCCGCTTGTGTCCTCCGAGCAGTACAATCAATTGAAGCTGGAGTTCCCTGGCATGGTTGCTTATATACAGGATGACGGATTCAAATTGGCGGCTGGCTGGCTGGTCGAACAATGCGGCTTAAAAGGCTATCGCCATGGTGATGCTGGCGTACATGACAAACAGGCATTGGTCATCGTTAATCATGGAAAAGCCAGAGCCGAAGAGTTATTGTCAGTTGCAGCAAAAGTGCAACACAATGTCTTTGACAAGTTTGGAGTGAGGCTTACACCGGAAGTGCAGATCATTGGTGATAGTGAATTGATCGAGCGAAGTGGATTAATCCTGGCTTGAGGCTAGCGTTCCCAGTAGCGTTGCATTTCCAAGAAAGTGTAGGAAGCTGACCAGGTGATCAATATGAACCCGACCAGACCGGTTAGGCCGGTTAAAAATCGCAGCGGGCCCATCGGCACAATGTCACCAAAGCCTACCGTGGTGTAAACAGCGGCGGCATAATAGATACAATCCGTCAGACTGAATGTGTTTACACCAGACATATAGGCAAAACTTTCGGCACTGCCGAGAGTCCAGAATCCAAGCCCAAAGATGACCATCTCGAAACTGTGTAACAGAATCAGGCTCAATACCAGACGCAAGATTCGCCCGCGCGGCCTTTTGGATATCATGCCTTCGATCCTTGGCCAATAATGCAGGAATTCATAATGCATGATCACACAGATCAGCACGAGTAGGATTGAGCTTAGAATAACGGTTAGCAGGGACATATTTTCTTCAATATACGCGGTAAAATGGTGTAGCTTGGCTGGTAATTATATTAGAATGCCGGCTACCTTATTCAGAATATCACCCCATGCAAGCACAATCCACTAACACCATACTGATGATCGAGCCAGTCGCTTTCG
>JABDMI010000049.1 GCA_013001575.1 Gammaproteobacteria bacterium | reverse complement strand
CTATCACCCGTTCTCGTAAAAAATCAGTATAAATTAGCTTATAAATTATTAGTTAATAATGAAAAATTACTAATAGGCACAGCAAGTGGACTTTATCAATTACATGAAACAGGAGTAATTACAGATTTAACTTATATATTGACTAATAACTTAAATAATATATTTGATATTGAAACATCTGTTTTAGATATGGCGATTTCGGATAAATATTTATACATAGGTACCTTTTACGGGTTAATCGTTGTGGATAAAAAAACTTTTGAAGCTGTAAATGTTTTTAATAGTGAGTCTGAGATTAATGCGTTGAACGATAACTGGATAGTGGCTATGGAATATAATGCCCGTGAAAATACCTTATGGCTTGGATATCCTCGTGGCGGGCAAGTTATTTCATTTTCAGATGATAATAAAGAACTTACTAATAATTCATTATTAAATAATAAGTTAATGAGCCGTTTATCATTTGCAATTAATGACTTTTACTTTGACAAAGAAGGTCATGCTTGGATTGCAACAGAACGCGGATTATATCGCGTTACATCCGAAAAAATTTTAGTTGAATACAGTGAATTTCCCGACAATAATATTTTATCCATTGAAGAAGCAAATGGATATTTTTGGTTAAGCACGACGAATGGATTACTAAAAGCATCGAAAAAAGACTTGTCTACGTTTGATTATTTTGTAAAGGAAGATGGGGTATTTAACAGTATTAATATTCAAAAATCTTCTTACCACGATGTTGAAAATTCACGCTTGTATTTTGGTGGCGACAAAGGATTTAATGTATTTGATAGCGACATTGAGATACCAATATTAAACAATATTACTCCTCGCATGCGATCGGTTAAATTGTTGAATGTAAGTGGCGAACCAAACTTATTAAGAAAAATTAAATCTGGAACTAAACTTTCATATAATGAAAATAGTTTGCGCTTTGGTTTTTCTTATATGGATTTTAAGTCACCACGTTCAAATCGTTTTCAATATCAGCTAAGTGGGTTTGATAAATCATGGAGTGAAAAGACAAACGAAAACAATGTTTCATATACTAATTTGAATAGCGGGCAATATGAATTTAAGTTAAGAGCCTTTAATGCGAATCAATTGCAAAGCCCAACTGAAATATCATTAATATTTTCAATATCACCTCCATTTTGGAAATCACAACTTGCATATTTACTTTACTTTGCGAGTTTTATCACTTTTTTTGGGTATATATATTTCTATGCGCAAAATCGTCAAAAAAGAAAAAGTATTGCAATTGTGCAAAAGAATAAAGAAGCATTTATAAATAACTATAATAAGTATGCAACAGATCTGACCAAATTAAATTCATATCAAACAATCGTTCGTAAGTTTCTTGATCAATTATGTTTTATATCCGGTTGTGATTATTTAAGATATCAACAGCAACTTAATGGCACATCTTTTGAGATTTCCGTAGGGGTTTTACAAGATATAGATAGAATTCTGCACAAGAAGGAATTAATCTCGCAAACCACCTTGGCACAATTGTTTATACAAAAACGTGATGTTAAGTTGCTAAGTGCAATTGAATCTGATATTGATATGCTTTTTTTACAGATGGTAAGCATGCAGCAAGCAATAATTGACAAGCAAAGGTACAACTGGAATGATTATTTTAATTCGGTAACAGGTTTACATAATACAGAAGCATTTATACAAATATTGAGGGACGAAATAGAAAGAGCAGAAATTGTTGGAGCAGATATAAAATTACTTGAATTTGCAATAGATCGAAATCAATTTCGCGGTAATAATTTGCTTAAGCGAATTCAGCTATTAGGATTTGGCGATCAAATAAAATATATTTTTGGTCACCATGTAGTTGCAACATACGTAGAAAAATCTCGAAAAAATGATAAATTTATAGTGTACCTTGGCGAGGTTGGATCTGAGATGTTGAGCAAATATACCAAAAGTCTTTTGACACTACTGAGTGAAGCAGATTTAACAAAAAATACAAATTTACAAGTTAAACAAAGTGTTGAAATATTATCTGTGAGTGGAATTTATCTTGATAGTCTAACGAAATAATTATTCAATTTTTATATATTTAGTTTGCGAAAGTTAATGTTGCATTTACTGTACCTGGGCTAGTGTTCGACTTGATCTGTAATCCAGACAATTGTGTGTCATTATTTTGCAATATGTCCAGCAAGCTAACCAAATTTTCGAAAACAATACCTTCAATTTCTAATTGTTTTTCACCTTTAGCAGTATTTCTAATTTGCTTGATCTTGCCTGTTATCGCATGGTTTTTTAGATAATCATTTATTAACAAATTTGATTCTTGCTGTGCATTTGCTGCCAATGGTTTAGTGGTAATTTTAGCTATCTCTGATTGTAAATTTGCTGCCAGTGATGCACGCTTTGATAGGTTTATTTGCTGATTGCTAAGTGTATCAAAAATGAATAATTTAAAGACCACTGTCAGGATTAATACCATCGCAATTATTAATATTAATTTTTCGCGCGATTCCAATTGATGAAAATATTCTTTTAAATTATTCATTATTCAATTCCATTATCTAATGACTATTTTACCGTGGTACACATCATTTTTCGCATTTATTGAATCCATAGACATACTAATTCCATCGGGGAGTTGTTTTTCAATAATTGATTTTACTTTATTAAGTGAATCTACATCATTAGCAGAAATTAAAATTTCAGCCAGATTTTGATCAATATTAATACCCAATATTTGCATGCTTGAAGTTTTTGAAATGTTAGCAAAAAGATCGAATAAGGTTAATGGGTCGATTGGCATTGAAGTTTTATTACTTTGGCTATTAAATTGCTTTTTTTTGATTTTAATTTTATTTTGCAAATCTATTAGAGAAGAGGGTTTGCTCGCATCAGGGAATAAATATGCATATTGTTCTTTTATTTTTATTTCTTGTTTGGAAATTCGGTTATTTTGAATCAGGTTTTGTGCAATTAGACTTCCACTGCTAATAAGTATTCCTGCTAAAGCTAACCAAGCCGGGTATTTCCAGATTGATTCATCGGGTCCTGTGACAGCTTGACTTGCGAAATCGCCTTGCAGCAAATTTACTGCAGATTCATCTTGCCTACATATGGTTTTGTAATATTCATCATTTTTAATTATTTTCTTAATGCGAATATTTTCTGGAGACTGATTTTCAAAAGCCTCAACTTGTAGTTGGTTTGTTTCTGTGTAAATTAATTGTATTTCATTCTTTGCATCTAGTAAGCCATATATTTTTTGACTTATCATGGGTACAAGTGACGCATCAAATTGGTAGCTTTGTGGAAGGTCCGCGCCACAAAGTGTTGCTTCAGTAGAATTGAATAATAGCGCAGGTGTTGTTTTTGCAAATAAATCGGATTCAACAATTACCGAATCTGGAGTCAGATTATGCTCTTGTAATTGCTTCAGAATTTGCTCAAGTTTTATTCTCTTAATCGCGCGTACCCACACTTTATCACTTGAACTTTTGTGAATAACGACGTGATAATTATCTATCCTTTCAGGAAGTTTTTCTTCGATTGCAAAACTTGCTGCTTTCAGTAACTGCGATTGATTTTTTGCTTTTAGTTGTAAATTAAATTTTGATACAAGTTGATCACTCAAAACCAGGCAAAGCTTTTCATCATTTGGTATTGAGGAGATTTCACCAATATTCAACTCATGTGGCTCGTGCACGATAATATTCTTACGCAGGTATAAATATATTCCACGGTTTGATTTATTTTCTGTTAAAAAGATGTAGTGTTTCATATTCTATTTAACCGGATTCAATTTTCGAGTTGTTCTGATCATTGTTGTTTTGCTCAATATTTAACGCAGTTGGCGAGTGTGTATACTGATAAGCGCTTACGCTTCCTGATTGTGAGTCTCTAAAAAGATAAATATGACGTCTGTATATTTTATCATGCAATAATACTTCAACTTCAGTTAAAAAATATTCGCTTTGAATATCAAGTGCATCGGAATTGTCGGGTTTATCTAAATTGAGCATTCGATAAAATTCATCAACAGACTCAAAAGGGCTGGATTCTCTTGAACTAATAATTGAGTCTATATCACTGGTACTTATTTGTTGATTGATAGAGACCAGGACTTCTGCGCTGGCTGTGTTTATATTAATTGAGGTCTCAACCGGTAATGCAGCAACAAATGGCTTCAATTGCTGATATACGGATTTGTTCATGTCTTTAATGTTCATCAATTCAGATATATCTGTGATGTACTGATTTGCCGTCAGATAGGGAACTGGTAATGAACTGTAACTTGAGTCTTCAGCGCCCCCGGGAAATTCCGGATAATTATCAGAATCAATCCAATCAGCAATACTTACTGCATAATTTTCATCAATCTCAAGGGATCGTAATAATCGTTTAAATTGTGCAACAGAATCTCTATTTATCTTGCCGTCTTTTGATATCAGATTATTTAAATTAAAACGGGATTGTAAATCATACATTTGACCTTGAATTGCCCCTCCTTCAATAGGTAAGGGTGGTAATGGTTCCGCCCAAAGTTCTTTTAAATTGTCATTTGTAGACTCTTTAAGGTCTTCCAGCAATATTTCTCTGGCCCAGTTCTCTCCACCAATTGCATATTGTCGAGCTTGGGAAAGCGTAGACAGGTTATCGATTCGCTTCAAGCTAATGCGGTGTTGCCAGTGCATTTGTGTTGCGAGCGCAGCAACGATTGCTACAATCAATAGAATTACTATAAGCGCAACGCCATTTTGTTTTTGGCGATTTATATTTACATAATTAAAATTCATGTCATGCGCCGGCAGGAGGTAGATTGATAATTTTAGAGATTTCACCATAATCTTCTAAGTCTAGTCTGATTTCAACTGCAATCGGTAAGGGGTAGGATGGTAAGGGTACATTAGAGCCGTCACTATTTTGAGTGGGAGCTGGATTGTTGCTTATCGGGGGCCATTTATTAGTGTCAGCTGCCTGATTTGCATCACTACGCTTGATTTGATCGAAAAATGTAAGACTAATAGAATTTACATTTGTCACTAACTCAGTCTTGGTGAATTCCAGTGAACCGAGGTTGTCTACATGCAGCGCATGCTCTCTAATTAAGACTTTATCTTGTAAACGGTATCGAACTAATTGCAACTCCGAGCGTGCAATATTCAATGGATTTTTCCAGCCACCGCGTACTAATTGCACGACGTATGCCTCAGACGGATCAGTAGAAAGCGACGAGTTATATAAATTACTAAATGGGTCGCGCCAGTTTCTGGCGGATATTTGGGTAAAATCTTTTTCGATCATTTCCAAACTGATGCTCACATCTCGCAACCTGTTTTGTGCATTAAGCATGAGCTCAGCGCTTTGTTGTGAAATGCTGGAAACTTTATAAGCTCCGATAGATATTAATGCAAAGATAAACACAGCGAGTAGTATTTCCAATAAGGTGAAACCAGATATGTTTGGAGCCAGTTTTACAATATTGCGATGTAATGATTTGGGTTGCATGCGATTATTAATTCCCAGAATTTTGTAGCGGGTTTAAATCGTCAGGAAATCTCGCTTGATTATCTTGTTCTTGAGATTTAACCCACTCAACAGGTTGCGCCGTCACGGTTGGGCTGGAACTGATAAATCCTATCAAAGTTGCGCGAGTCTGCTTAAGCTCATCATCCAGACCCACGCTGACCTCAATGCGCCGTAATTGCTCTACATCCGTTGCAAAAACTTTAGTGTCGTAAAACCAGCTTTGGCTAGCCATTTCAACTACATCACTGTTTTCGCCAATTTCTGGCCATTGGCCGGCGAGTCGTAGCTCGGCAAGCACATTATTTGCAACCAGGTCGGCAACGTATTTTTCTTTAACCAGACTGGTTTGTCGGGTCAAATTTTGTACAGTTCCAGCCAGTGCGACCAGCGCCAAACCGACAATGAAGGTGGCGACAACCACTTCAATGAGCGTAAAACCTTTGGAACGATCAAATTTCATTATGAAACGTGAGTTTTACACGTCCGAGACTGTCAATATCAATAGAAATATAGTCATCGTTGTATACAGTTCTGAGTATTAAGGTAAAGGGGGTAACTTCTCCACTTGAGAGTACTAATACCTGAGGTGGTTCAATTTCTTTTTCATTCTCGCTGAAATCAATGCCTTGATTGTCTTCTGTTTCTAAATACAATACCGAGTTTTGATCCAGAATTAGTTCGGGAGTGATTTCGTCCGGAAAGTATAGTAATGTCGCCATCGCAGGATCTTGTGGTGTTTGCCATTTGATTTGATCCCAATGCAGATAACGGTAGGCATTGTCATTTATTTGCAAGCCATACTCATTTCCGAGTAATGCGGACTCTTCAGTAACTAAATTAAATTCGGCTATGAATTTACGCGCAGAATTTTCCAATAGGCGATTTGGATCGCCTTGAATTGCAATACTCACCATTCCAGCAACGACTGCGAGAATCACAATTACGGTAAGAAATTCGATCAGGGTAAAACCTGATCTGATATTTGACATTCGTGTCATTTGATTGTGCCTGATAATCCTATCATGACGGTCTGTATTTAAATCTTAATTTTGGGTCCAGTTTCCAATATCTGCGTTCGATCCTTCGCCCCCTTGCTGACCATCCGCGCCAAGACTGTAGAGGTCATAGACTCCATGCTCACCTGGATAAACATAATAAATTTCATTTTTCCAGGCATCTAGGGGTACTTCATTCAGATAATGTTTCCAGTTCTTGGGTTCTGGACTGCCGAAAGGTTTTTCTACAAGGGCTTGGAGTCCTTGATCAATAGTTGGATATGTCGAGTTGTCGAGTTTATACATATCTAGAGCAGTAGAGATCTGTTGAAGTTGTGCAACAGTTGCAGTCACTTTTGCCTCTTCTGCCCTTTCAATGAATCTTGGAGCAATCAGCGCCATTAATGTGGCCATTATGGCTACAACAACTAACATTTCAATCAGGGTAAATCCATAATTGGTTTTTTGCGAATTGATGATTTTACGATTCATGATTTCTCTGCTTTTGTAATCTAAAAAAATACCTTTAATTAGGCTGGTATGATAGCAAATAGTTCAGCACATATGAAAAATACTTGGAAACTATAAATGGGTTATGGCAGCAAAGTAAGGGGTCCTATTGCGATGACATCAAACAAGATGGTATGGCTTTTTTGCGGTTTTCTCCTCGCAGTTGGCGTAGGTTTCGAATTTCAGGGTGATGCGGGACGACAACTCTTACGTTATCAATCCGATTTTCATGTTAACCATGAATATTGGCGGTTGATGACAGCACATCTGGTTCATTTGGGCTGGAGTCATTTTATTGTCAATGCGCTTGCGCTTGTTTTGATCTTTCTCATGTACGCTGACTGCTTTACTGTAAAAATCTGGCTCGCAAGTTTTCTCGTGCTGTGTTTTGGCGTTTCTTTGAGTTTGATGGTTTTCTATCCGGAATTGCAATGGTATTTAGGTATGTCAGGAGTATTGCATGGTCTGCTTGCCAGCGCACTAGGGTTTTCATTGCTCAAACGAATCTATAAATTCACTTCAGAATTTGGAGTTGAAGATTTTGTGTTATTCACAGGGCTTGTGGGCAAGCTTGTGTATGAGCAAATAATTGGGTCATTGCCATTCACACAGTCCGCAAGTGGTGGGTCAGTTGTTATTAACGCCCATTTATATGGTGCAATTACCGGTTGTATCTGGGCCTTATTTCTGTTCAAATTCACCCATTCTAACAAATGAGAATAATATGACTAATCCTGAAAACTCATCTCATAATTATGCTGTGGTATTTCCCGGACAAGGTTCGCAAAGTCTGGCTATGCTCGATGGATGGTCTGGACATTCAGAGTTACTCGATAATATATTGCAAGAGGCCGATGAATGTCTCGGCTATGATATTGGTGGAATTATTCAATCTGGCCCGCTTGAGAAATTAAACCAGACTGAAATAACACAACCGGCCATGTTGATTGCCGGCGTGCTGGCATGGCGTGTATGGCTACAACACTGTAAAAGCAATAACTTAAAGTTACCTGCGTATTTGGCTGGTCATAGTCTGGGAGAGTATTCGGCTCTTGTTGCGGCTGGGGTATTGAGTTTTGGTGATGCATTGCAGCTGGTTGAATATCGCGGTCAATGCATGCAAGATGCGGTACCAGCGGGCACAGGCGCTATGGCAGCGATCTTGGGATTGAACGATGAAGAGGTCGTACAGGGTTGTGCAATGGCTGCCGAAGTAGGGATCGTAGAAGCGGTGAATTTCAATGCCCCTGGCCAAGTCGTGATTGCCGGCGAAAAAGCTGCGGTTGAAAAAGCCCAAGAGGTACTCAAAGAATCAGGCGCACGTCGCGTTTTGCCCTTGCCAGTCAGTGTGCCATCGCATTGTCAGTTGATGATTCCGGCGGCAAAGCGACTGGCCAACCGGCTAGATTCAATAGAATTCAATGTGCCATCGATACCTGTAATTCATAACACTGATGTAGAAACACATCGCGAGGTAACAGACATTAAAAAAGTGCTGGTCAGGCAATTGCATAATCCAGTGCGTTGGGTTGAGTCCATGCAAAAAATACAAGCATCGGGTACTAAAATAATAATTGAATGTGGCCCCGGTAAAGTATTGAGCGGTCTTCAAAAAAGAATTTCCAGAGACCTTACGGCTTTTCCATTGTTTGATAACAATAGTTTACTGATTCTACAAGAAGCATTTGCTGGCAAAGCGTAAGGTCAAAATAAATTTTATAAACAGGATTACACACCATGCATGATTTTAGTAACAAAATAGCATTAGTCACTGGCGCTTCCAGGGGCATTGGAGCCGCAATCGCCAATGCTCTTGGGGCGGGCGGAGCAACTGTGATCGGTACTGCGACCTCGCAAAAAGGGGCAGATAATATTTCGGCACTTTTTAGTGATAAAGCAATAACTGGTCGGGGTGCAATTTTGGATGTCAGAGATAATGATGCAGTGCAAAAACTGGTCAAGGAGATATCATCACAAGAGGGAGCTCCTCAAATCCTGGTCAATAACGCGGGAATCACTCGGGATAACTTGCTATTACGTATGTCTGAGGAAGAATGGTCCGATATTATCAACACAGACCTCAGTTCCGTTTACCGGACCAGTAAGGCCTGTTTACGCGGCATGATGAAGGCCAGAAGCGGCCGTATTGTAAATATTTCGTCGGTCGTAGGGAGCATGGGAAATGCCGGACAAAGCAACTACGCAGCCGCTAAAGCTGGAATGGCGGGTTTTGCCAAATCCATGGCGCGAGAGGTTGGTTCGAGAGGCATTACGGTCAATACTGTAGCTCCTGGCTATATTCAAACAGACATGACCGACGCATTGAATGATGAACAGACTTCGGGCTTATTGTCTCAGATCCCGTTGGCCAGAATGGGGCAAGTCGCGGATATAGCCAACGCAGTCTGTTTCTTGTGTTCTGACGAAGCAGGCTATATTACGGGTGAAACCCTGCATGTGAATGGTGGTATGTATATGATTTAATTGGTTTTAATCATACAAGCGTTTGATTTTATGCCATGCAGTGCCTGTATTTCCTGATACAATACGCGCTGCAAAATTACCCTCGTAAGGAATTTTGCTGATTTTATTAATAGCAGAGGATATAACTCAATGAGTATAGAAGAACGCGTCAAGAAAATTGTCGCAGAACAGTTAGGTGTTAAAGAAGATCAATTAAACAACGATGCTTCTTTTGTGGATGATCTGGGTGCAGATTCACTTGATACAGTTGAATTGGTGATGGCTCTCGAAGAAGAATTTGATACAGAAATTCCTGACGAAGAAGCTGAAAAGATCACAACCATTCAATTGGCAATTGATTACGTAAAAAGTCATTCGAGTTAATAACCAGCTAAACCCTGTTTGTTACAGAATTTGAAGCCGTTGTAACTGCATAAGTTGCGACGGTTTTTATATGTGAGTCGATTTAATCAATTTACAATTGTAATTCCAAGTATTTTGAACAGCACAGAAGTTAAAGGTGAATTATGTCTAAACGTCGTGTAGTAATTAGCGGAATGGGAATAGTTTCTCCAGTTGGATCCACTCTGGATTCTGCCTGGGATGCAATTCAAAACGGACGTAGTGGAATCTCCCGAATCGAAGCATTTGATGTCGAGAACTATCCAGCCAAAATTGGCGGTGAGGTTTCCGGTTTTGATGTTGAAAAATATCTCAACAGCAAAGAGTCTCGTAAGCTCGATCCTTTTGTGCATTTGGGCATTGCAGCAGGGATGGATGCCATTCAGGACTCGGGACTGAACTTTGAAGGTGAATTGGCAGAGCGCAGTGGTCTTATTATTGGCTCCGGTATTGGTGGTCTAGGTGCGATAGAAAAAAACACCTTGATCCTGAATAAAAATGGCTCCCCGCGAAGAATTTCACCTTTCTTTATTCCAGGTAGCATTATCAACATGATCGCCGGCGAACTTTCCATTCGTTACGGCATCAAAGGCCCGAATCTGGCATTGGTTACAGCCTGTACTACGGGCACTCACAGCATTGGTCTTGCGACCCGTAGCATTCAATACGGCGAGTGCGATGTGATGATCGCCGGTGGTGCGGAAAGTGCCATGACAGAATTAGGCTTGGGCGGCTTTGGTGCCATGCGGGCATTATCAACACGCAACGATGATCCTGAAGCTGCAAGTCGTCCTTGGGACGCCGAACGCGATGGCTTTGTCATGGGTTCCGGAGCCGGCATTTTGGTATTGGAAGAACTTGAACACGCCAAAAAACGTGGTGCAAAAATATACGCAGAAGTCACCGGTTTCGGAATGAGTGGTGATGCACACCATATGACGGCACCACCAGAGAATGGTGATGGCGCCAAACGATGTATGCAAGCGGCGATGCGTGATGCGGGTGTTGCGCCGGAAAGTATTGATTACATAAATGCACATGGCACGTCTACACCGGTAGGCGATAAAGCTGAAACAGATGCGGTCAAAGGTGCCTTTTCAGAACATGCCTATAAACTGGCAGTCAGCTCGACCAAGTCCATGACCGGTCATTTATTAGGTGCGGCTGGTTCGGTAGAGGCAATTTTTACAGCACTGGCATTGCGTGACCAGGTTGCGCCTCCAACTATTAACTATGCAAATCCTGATCCGCTTTGTGATCTTGATTATGTGCCAAATGCAGCGCGCTCAATGAAAATTGACCAGGCCATGAATAATTCATTTGGTTTTGGCGGCACTAACGGCACACTTATCCTGAAACGTTTTAACTGAGTTTATTGAATTGCCCGAATTGCTGCACCGGTTTGAACATGAACTGGATCTAATCGAACTACAACATACCGATACGAATATTTTTCCGTATCTTCTAGACAGTGCGGCACATGGCTCATGCTATGCGCGTGATGAACAGAGTCCCACCGGGTTTAGAAAGCAGAGTACATCGCTTGGGCGTTATAGCATTCTATTCGCCTATCCCCAAAAAATCTTAACACTGGGTTCCGATAATAAGCTGTCTTATGACAAACCCCTGGAGCACGCCTCTAACGATTTTCTTGACGCATTTGACAAGATTTGGGAAGAACAACATAAGACAATTAACAACGAGCATAAGCTTCCGTTTCTTGGTGGCTGGTTTTTATATCTGGCATATGAGCTTGCACAACAAATAGAACCCAGCGTTGAATTTCATAGTCAGCAATATCAAGTAAATGGATTGCCAATTGCATTCGCCTGCCGCATCCCAGTAGCTGTAATTGTAGACCATGTAGAAAAAACCAGTTACTTAGTGGCTGAAGTCGGGTTTCAAACAGAATTTAAACAATTACTCCAGATGCTTAAAGGTCAAGAAAATCTTGATGTGAGCAATCCATCTACTTATATAAATTCTGTTTCAATACTTAAAGTAGAAGACCCGGATATTTATCGGGCATCTATCCAGAAAACCAGGGAATACATTTACGCCGGCGATATATTCCAGGCTAATTTGTCACGTGCATGGCATGGAGAAATCAGTAAGCCCCTGGACTCTGCAAATTTGTACCGTAAGTTGCGTGAATCAAATCCCGGCCCTTTTGCGGGTTTGATGTATCACAACAATGCTATCGTTATGAGTTCGTCTCCGGAAAGGCTATTAAAGGTAGATAACGATAAAGCCAGTACACGTCCGATCGCCGGTACTCGCCCACGCACACAGCTCCTAAATGAAGACGAACTGATGCGACGCGAGCTCTTCAAGCACCCAAAAGAACGAGCCGAGCATGTGATGCTCATTGACCTCGAACGTAATGATCTGGGTCGCATATGCGAACCTGGAAGCATAGAGGTTGATGAGCTAATGGTAATCGAATCTTATGAACATGTGCATCATATTGTGTCTAATGTAAGCGGAAATCTTAAACCGAATGTAAGCCCGGGACAGGCACTTAAAGCTGTTTTTCCAGGAGGCACTATTACTGGTTGCCCAAAGGTGCGTTGTATGGAAATTATTTCGGAGTTGGAAAAAAAACCGCGCGAAGCGTACACCGGCTCTATGGGTTATGTGAATCATAATGGCAATATGGACATGAATATTCTGATTCGAACGATCCAGATCCAGGCTGATCAGATCAGTTTTAGAGCCGGTGGCGGAATAGTGTATGACTCAGATCCGGATAATGAGGTGCTGGAAACTCGTGCCAAGGCCAAAGGCATGCTACAAGCATTGAATGAATTCTCTCAATGAACAAATACTGGATAAATGCCAATGAAGTTTCTGTCGAGATGTTTAGGGGTGCTTCGGAGGAAATCTTGCATGAAACAGGCGTATCAGGTTTTTTTGAAACTATGCTTTGGATTAATAATAAGATTCCATTACTCAATTATCATGCGAATAGATTAAAACACAGCGCAAAGATTCAAAATATCAAGTCAAATATTGCGGCACTGTTTCGATCAGATATATCACTAATGCCTGACTTTGAACACGGACTGGCAAAGTACCAGGTGTTTCACTCAATGAGTTCCAATCGTGTAGATCGATTTCTGAGTGTGGAAAATCCCAGAAGCTATCCTGCGAGCAATTGGACAATTGGTATTGCGACTTTCCTGCCAGAAGAATCGCTCGTATTGGATGCGATGTCCGGGGGGATCAAGTCGACCGAGCGTAGTGCTTACGAACAACTCCAGTCCAAATATCTGTCTGATCAATATGCGGAGATTCTTGTCAAAGACGACAATGATTTCGTAGTTGAGGGCACAAAAACCAATATTTTCCTGATTAAGGCAAACCAAATTATTACACCCGATCTACAGGGCGGTGGAGTTGCGGGTGTGATGCGCGCTTATTTGATACAGCAAATGAAATCATGTGGTATTACTGTGCAAATCGAACCTGTTACTATAGACACAATGAATTCTTGTGACACCATGTTTTTGAGCAACGCCTTGATCGGTTTGTGGCCAGTGCACACACTGGTTGATGCTGGTCAAAACTCGCATAGTAAGAACACTAAGCATCCTCTTATCGCAAAAATAAGAACCTTATTACCTCGAGAATTCAAGCATGGGTAAACTATTTGGTGGATTGCTACTTGTCGTTCTTCTGCTAAGCGCCGGATTATATGTATGGTATCAAGACGCCCTGGTGTCGCCATTGAATATTGCTACGAGTGAGAATTACACCCTGAACATTAAAAAGGGCGATACCTTGAATGCTGTGGCCAGACGACTGGAAAACGACGGAATTATTAGCAATGCCTTATTAATACGTTTGCACGCTAAACAGCAAAATCAGGCTCACAAGATTAAGGCAGGGCAATACGTTCTCGATAACAAGTTAAATATTCCTGAGTTATTAATAAAATTGGTGGAGGGTAAAGTTGTTCTGGAACAGATCACCATACCTGAAGGCTTAACTTTTCGTGAAATGCTCGCTCTTTTACACAATAATTCCAACATCATTCCAAGCTTGAAAGACAAGAGCGATGCTGAAATTATGCTGGCGATCGGTCAAGCTGATGTGACGCCTGAAGGGCAGTTTCTACCCGAAACCTATAGATTTGCAAAAGGCACAGAAGATCGCGTTATTTTGAAACAATCTTTTAATGCCATGCAGGAAGTGTTGAAAGCTGCCTGGGAAAATCGAAATCCGGATATCGAGATTAAAACACCCTACGAAGCACTGATACTGGCTTCAATAATAGAAAAGGAAACGGGGGTGTTTGATGAACAGGCAACTATCGCAGGAGTGTTTAATTCACGCCTGAGGATTGGTATGCGTTTGCAAACCGATCCCACCGTTATCTATGGCATGGGTGACAGATATACGGGCAATATACGCAAACGTGACCTGCAAACCGATACTCCATACAACACTTATACCCGGTCGGGTCTTCCTCCCACGCCCATTGCGTTGCCCGGGAAAAATGCAATTATGGCGGCGCTTAACCCCGAACAACATAAAAAACTGTATTTTGTAGCGACTGGAGACGGTGATGGACGACATTATTTTTCCGAGTCGCTTGCCGAGCATCAACTAGCTGTACAGCGATATTTACGAAATTACCGTAAACAGAATAAATAGTCATGACTGAAGCAATCGCAGCAAAAGAGTTACTCAACCAGAAAAAATTTCCTGGCACTTTTGTCAGTTTGGAGGGGATTGAAGGTGTTGGTAAAAGTACTCAGAGCGCGCGCTTGCGTTCTTATCTGGAAAAACAGGGCAAAGAAGTTATTCTTACCCGAGAACCGGGCGGAACTCCCTTGGCTGAGGCTATTCGAAGCGTGGTACTGGATCGCGAAGATGAAGCGATTAATGCCGAGGCGGAATTATTATTGATGTTTGCTGCGCGAGCCGTACATTTACACAACAAGATCATTCCGGCACTCGAACGTGGCGCCTGGGTGTTGTGTGATCGTTTTACGGATGCAACCATTGCTTATCAAGGATACGGCAGGGGGCAGTCACTGGCCTTCATTCAGCAGTTGGCGACCACTGTACAACGCGGAGTGTGGCCGGATATAACTATTTTACTCGATGCGCCAATAGAATTAGGTTTGAAAAGAGTGGCAAGTCGAGGCGAGAGTAACCGCTTTGACGCCGAAAAACTCGACTTTTTTAGTCGTGTCCAGAGTGGGTATCTTGAACTGGCCAAACAGATACCACAACGGATCAAACTGATCGATGCCAGCCAGTCTATCGATCAAGTGAGTACGGATATAATGGAAGTACTTACCGAACTACTTACCAGCGATTAATTTCAAAATAATTCATATTAAACATTGAAGATGGATACAGAACAAAATCTGGTATGGCACAGTGGGCAGTGGCAGCAAATTGCTCAAATGTTATCGCAGCAGCGTTTTCCGCATGCCCTGTTGCTTGAAGGCATGCAGGGTGTCGGCAAGAAACTATTTGCTTTTCAACTTGCCCAGATGTTGTTGTGTCATGGCGAGAGTGAGACTGGAATTTGCCAAAACTGTAAATCCTGCGAATGGTTTATAGCCAATACGCATCCCGATTTCGTGGTGCTGGAGCCCGAAGAGGGCAAAAAGCTGATATCAATTGAGGCGGTTAGAAAATCTTCTCAACGCGTATTTACGACCGCACATCAGGACGGTTATCGAATCTTGATTATTGAACCGGCTGACGCCATGACGATAGCTGCGGCAAATAGTTTGCTTAAAACCCTGGAAGAACCTCCAGAACAGACTTTGTTGTTGTTGATTACTGACAAGCCTTCACGATTGTTACCCACTATTCGTTCCCGAGCTACGCGGATAAAATTTCATTTGCCAAGTCAAAACGACGCCATCCACTGGTTGACAAGTCAAGGAATCGCCAAAAACACAGCGCAAACGATTCTTGCGCTAAGCCTGGGCGCACCACTGCGATTTAATCTGGAGCCTGATAAAGTGGATGATCTGATTGCGGCAAGTAGCCAGTGGTGGCATGATTTTTTGGCATTACATAAAAAACAAAAATCGGCTCTGGAAATAGCAAAAAACTGGGCAAAATCAGATTCGGATACATTATTAAACTGGCTTGATACCTTGATCCAGGCGCTTATACGAAGCGGCGTTGAACCGGAAGCCGGCCTGTCTGAGGATAGCGTACAGACAATGCATTTATATCCTGGCATAGAGCAATTGTCCGAAGATTTTGAATTAAGGAAGTTATTTGCTTTGCGCGATAATGTTATAGAATTATCACAACAACAAAAAAATTCATTGAATTGGCCATTGCAGATCGAATCCCTGGTTAACCAATGTCAGCATTTATAAGATACCGGTTTATGGTAATATTTACCCTCGAACCACCTGAATCAATATAGGAAACGCACAATGTCCAAGCCAGGTATATTGACCCTGACGATCAAGGATAAGACCGCGCTATACCAAGCTTATATGCCGTTCATTACGAATGGCGGATTGTTTATCCCTACGCGCAAGCCATACAAACTCGGAGACGAGGTTTTTATGCTTTTGCAGCTGATGGATAATAATGAAAAAATCCCATTGGCCGGAAATGTGATCTGGGTTACCCCGGATGGTGCGGCGGGCAAGCGCAAGGCGGGTATCGGTGTGCAATTCAGCTCGCAGGATAATGGCGAAACCCAGAAAAAGATTGAGACTTTCCTGGCCGGCGCTTTGCAAGCGGAACAGCCGACGCATACCATGTAATCTGGATAGGTTGTTTCAAGCGATAAAAAAAAGCACTCAATGGAGTGCTTTTTTTAATTGTGTGATGCTTGGTATTAGCAGAGGGTTAATTACCCACACCGGCCATTTTCAAGCCATCTTTAAGCACAGAACAATTATAACCACGTTCCTTGAGAATGAATGCGGCTGCTGAACTGCGGCGACCGGTGTCGCAACAGGCAATGTAATGAGTGTCTTTATCCAGGGTTTTCAGTTTTAAGCGGATGAAGTACAGCGGAATATTGATCGCGCCTTCGAGGTGAAAATTGCCGTATTCGCTAGGCAAGCGAACATCCAGCCATTTAGAACCTGCGGCAACTTTTTCTTTTGCCTCGTCCATGTCTACCATGCCGAGCATCGGTTCTTTCAGCAAGGTCTGGAAATCACTCTTGCTCAATCGCATTAAACTGCCATCCGTGATCATGCTGACTGTGGCATTACGCTTGGCTTCTGAAATTAAGGCCTCTTCACCAAAAGTGTCGCCAATACGTAATTCTGCCAGTCTGATGCCTTCTTTGTTAAGAGGGGTTTCTCGCGTGACATTACAACGGCCACTCACGATCACATAGAAATAATCGCCTTCGTCGCCTTGCTTGATTACGATATCACCGGCTTTTTTATTCACCTTGTCCATGCGCATGAATATTGCCTGGATATTGGCGGGAGGGATATTGTGCAAGGCTTTGGTTTGCAATAACTTGGTCATCCAGTCATCGCTGTCGTTAGACAATTCGGCTTGCAATTCGCCCACTTCGTAAGAACCAGTTTGATCCCAGGTGAGCAATACATCCAAGAGATCGGAATCCACCGTGATGTATTCGATCTTGTTAAGCGCGCGTGCAGTTACTTTGCGTGGCAAGACTGGTGCAATGGCGTGAGCCGCTTCGGGAGTGCCGCTTTGAATCGCTCTAACGACTTTGTCGCCGGCGCGTAATTCTATGTCGCCATTCAACAAATAAACGGCGTGTTTGTCGTTATCGCCTTCCCTGAAAACAGAACGTCCAGCGTCCAGTTCATGAACTCGAGATTTTTTTGCGAGTGCGAGTAAATTCTCTGGTTTGAGGCTGTCCAGAGGAGTGAATTTTTGCAAGATTGATGGATCAACGGGTTTTGACATTCCAGAATACGCTTATTTTGTTGATTTTCTTAGGGTTTGAGTCCAATTCAAGCGCATATCGTACCATATTTTGTGAATATGCGAACCAGCAAATTCGACCAAAGCTGAAGACGATTGTTCCTCGGTAATTTCGACAATTTCAGAGGGATTGCCAGGAATACCGATTGCTGCTGATTATTTCACCTTATCGGGGTTACCATCTGCGTCAATATGCACGTATGTGATGTTTGCTGTGGCCACACGGATGTTTTCATAGGGACCGGCCACATCCGGTCTTTCGGAGAGTATATCGATATTCATCGTGATAGACGTGGTGCCAATTTGATCGATCTCGGCGTAAAAACTCACAATATCGCCAATGAAGACCGGTTCCAGAAACAAAAAATTGTTCACAGCTACAGTCACCACTTTACCTTCAGCACGACGATAAGCGAGTACCGCACCTGCGATATCGGCATGAGACATTAACCAGCCACCAAAAATATCACCCAGCCAGTTGGTGTCTGCCGGCATGGCCATCATGCGCACCGTCGGGATCCCGCGCGGAATAGGTTGTTCGCGTTTAGTTTTGTTTTTCTCGGAATGCCCGGTCATGCTTGTCTATCACTCATTTTCATCATCGTGCTCAATTGCGCCTGACGTTATAAATTTTTCCCAGCCGGCGTCTAGAGCAAATCGTTTACCGTATTTTGCTTCAAATTCTTTTAAGCGGTTAACTATCTTATTGGCGCCATGCTGGCGAATGTAATTGATGGGCCCACCTAGAAAAGGAGCGAATCCGGTTCCAAAGATCATGCCTGCATCGAGTAGATCAGCGTCACTAACAATGCCGTCACGCAAGACTGCAACGGCCTCATTCAAATAACGATAGATCATACGTTCGGCAAGATCAGACGGGGGTGTGTAATTTTCGGCTTTTGGTTTGATCGGTTTGCCTTTTTTATCCCAGGTGTAAAAGCCTTGGCCGGTTTTTTTGCCGAGATGTTTTTTCTCCAGCATTTCTTCAATGCCATCCGGAATGTCCAGATCATACGCTTCACTTAAGATTTTACCGACATGTGCAGAGACATCCAGACCCACGGTATCGGCAAGTTCGATCGGGCCCATCGGCATGCCAAAATCGGTTGCGGCTTTATCGATTGCAATTAACGGTACGCCTTCTTTAGCAATGAAAAAAGCTTCAGTGGTGTAGGGGGTCAAGACTCGGTTCACAACAAATCCGGGCGCGCTTTTGCACGCTAATGGCAGACGATCGATCCGACGTGTGAATGCCATGCCTTTTTCCAGGTCTTGTTTATTTGTGGTTTCAGTACCGATAACTTCAACCAGAGGCATCATGGCTACCGGGTTGAAGAAGTGCAGACCGATCAACCGATTAGGATCTTGCAAGTCTTTTGCGATCTCGGTCAATTCAATGCTGGAAGTATTGGTGGCGAGAACTGCGCCAGGTTTCATTTTTGGCTCCAGGCTTGCATACAGATCGCGTTTGGCCTGAGCATTTTCATAAATAGCTTCGATCACCACATCGGCACGCACCACGGATTCACCTTCAACATCCGGAATAAGGCGATCCATGATCAGACTGGCCTTTTCTGCACTGCGGGTCTTTTTCAAAAACAGCTTACGCGCACGTTCCAGTGCCGGGGCAATGTATTTGGCTTCACGATCTTGCAGGCTGACGGTCATACCACGATAGGCACACCAGGCTGCAATGTCGCCACCCATCACACCGGCGCCGATCACATGCACATGCTTGAATGTGTGTTTGGTTTTACCACCCGCACCCTTGAGTTTGTTTTGCAATCCAAATACTCGCACCAGATTACGTGAGGTTGGTGTACACATTAATTCGGATATGGCTCTGGCTTCTTGCACCATCATTTCTTCGGGGTCATGACCAAATTGCTCCCACAGATCGATCATGCGATACGGGGCCGGGTAATGATCTTTTTTGGCTTTTTTGGCGACTTGCTTACGCAAAACTTTTGCCAACACTTTGCGTACTGGAAAGCTGTCCATCGCCTTGAGCTTTAACGAGCGTGACGATTTTTTTGGCGGATTCAGGGCCAGCATTTCGGCGGCTTTTTCTAAATGCCGTGTTGGGACGATCTGGTCAACCAGGCCCATACGTTTGGCCGCTTTGGGGCGAATATTGCGACCGGTCAACATCATGTCCATGGCATTGGTCGCACCGATCAATTGGGTAGAACGCACCGTGCCACCAAAACCCGGATTCAACCCAAGTTTCACTTCAGGGAAGCCTAAAACCGCTTTGGTATCATTGGTCATAACCCGGTAATCACAGGCCAGTGCCAGTTCCAGGCCGCCGCCTAAGGCAAAGCCATTGATCATGGCGACCGTTGGGAAGGGCAGGTCCTCGATCTGATCCATGATCTGTTGACCCTGGCGCACCATCTCAAAGGCGGCATCGGGTGATTGCATGGTCTCAAATTCGGTGATGTCGGCACCGGCGATAAAACCGCTGTTTTTGGCAGAGCGAATGATCAAGGCTTTTGGTTTATTGGTTTGTAATTCATTAAGACGCTCATGCAATTCCTGCATGACTTCCTGCGACAGCACATTGGTGCCGGTGTTGGCTTTATCAAAACTCAACCAGGCGACATTATTCGCATCGGTTTCAAGAAACCAGTGTTGATTGCTCATCGTGAAATTCTACCTTTCGTAATTATTTAATTTGGTATATAGGTTTGGCAAATGGCTGTGGATTTATACTCGTTCCAGTAACATCGCGCCCCCCAGACCGCCACCGATGCACAAGGTGGCAATGGCACGTTGCTGACCGGTTTGTTGCAAAACTTTCAAGGCGTGCAGCACCAGACGTGCGCCGGTTGCTCCGACGGGATGTCCGATACTGACGGCACCTCCGTCAATATTCAGTTTGTCTTGGTCTATGGTGCCAAGTGCCGCATCGAGGCCAAGCTCTGTTTGACAAAATGCCTCGTCTTCCCAAGCGGCCAGACAGGCCAGGACTTGTCCGGCAAAGGCTTCATTCAACTCCCAATAGTCCACATCGGATAGATCCAGATTATTGCGTTGTAATAAGGGGGTGCTGGCATACACCGGGCCAAGACCCATTTCTGCGGCATTTAAACCGGCCCATTGGGCGTCGACCAGTCTTCCCAGAGGTTTTAGGTCGTATTTTTCAACGGCGTTCGCGCTGGCCAATAAGAGCATCGCGGAACCATCGGTAATTTGAGAGGAATTTGCTGCAGTCACTTTGCCCACTTTGCGATCAAAGAAAGGCTTGAGAGTTGATAGTTTTTCAACATTCGAGTCACGCCGCAGACCATCGTCCTCGGCCAAAACTTTCGCTTTGTTATACAAGGGAATAACTTCGTCCATACGGTCTTCATCGTAGGCTTTGGCCAAACGCAGGTGACTCCTGACCGCGTATTCATCCATGGCTTTGCGCGTGACATCAAATTTATGCGCAATAACTTCACAGGTCTGACCCATGTTGAGATTGACCAATGGGTCGGTCAAACCTTTCATAATCCCGATCACTGGTTTCAAATGACCCGGTCGGAACGAAGACATGGCTTTGAGTTTATCGGCAGGTTTTTTAGCCTTGGCGAGATCACCCAGAAAATTCACCATGTCATCATTAAATAACAAGGGTGCACGACTCATCGCCTCGGTACCACCCGCCAACATAAGATCAGAACGCCCCAGGGCAATATCCTTGGCCGCATTATCTACAGCTTGCATGGCCGACGCGCAATTACGCATAACGGTATAACCTGGCGTGGCGTCACCAGCCCCCAGGCGCAGGGCGATCAGGCGCCCGATATTTGGTTCATCGGCACTGGGCATGGCGCAACCCACGACCACTTCATCCAACGCATCGGGTGCAAAAGGCTGACGCGCCAACAAGTCACGACCAGCGGCAACGGCCAATTCGGAAGCCGAGAATATACCCGGCTTGCCGCGCGCTTTTAAAAAGGGTGTGCGTGCTCCATCCACGATGTATACGGCTTCTTGCTTGTAAGCATTTGATCTAGACATGAATATTCCGATTCTTGTTAAAAATTAAAAGTAAATTTGTAATGTTTTGTTTATTTTGCCGGTTTGGCTTTAAAGCCGGCGATCACAAAGGGAATGAGCTGGTTAACCTGACGTTCGATCCACTCATCCGTAACCGTTTCGCCGGAGATCAGGCCGAGCAGTTCACTCTCAACAAATGAGTGTGACATAGCCCCGATGGTGAATTGCAAACGCAGGTTGATGACTTCGGGTGTGAGTTTGGGAAAACTTTTCCCCAGGGCCTGCTGGTATCGCTCAATCACGTCATGATAACTTTTGGCAAACAGCTTACGAAATTGCTTGGCAGCTTCTGAGTAGGTTCGACTGATGAGCCGCATAATATTCAAGGTTTGTTTGCCTTCGCCAACACTGATCTCAAGTAGCGGCAGGATAAAAGCCTTTAGTAAATCCTCTGCAGGAACCGGTGCTTTACCATATTGGTTTTCCAGTTCAGTTAAATTACGTAAACGTGCTTTATTTAAAGGCTCCAAGCGGCGTTCATACACGGCTTCGATTAAGGCGTCTTTGGAACCAAAGTGATAATTTACCGCCGCCAGGTTAACCCTGGCCATCGCAGTTATACTGCGCATCGATGTCGCGGCAATGCCGGATTCAGCAAATAGTTGTTCGGCGGTGGAGAGTATGCGTTCCCGTGTTGAATTTAAAATGCGTTTCATAAGACCTCAATAGGAATTTTTCTTTCCGGTTAGTGGTAAAGTCGAGTTACGCAAATTGATCTTGTTGTGTTTTGGCGTAAGTCTGGATGGTTATTGCGCTTGGTCGTTTGGGAAAACTATGGATAAGGTGATTTCACATCTATTCCGGCTTTTGATCCCATAAGACCGTTTGAAACAATCGTTTAATAATAGATTGTGACAGATTAGCCTGCAAGTTTACTTACAATGTCTTGTGGACATGAGCATGGATCAGTGGGTAAAGTTAGATAATATTTTACATAAAAAAGTACCTATAACTTATTGTTACTTATATAAATAATATGACTAAACATAGACATCTGATTTTTGTGCGTCATGCCAAGTCCTCTTGGAGTGATCACTCTTTAAGCGACCACGAAAGGCCTTTGAACAATCGTGGTCGACGTGATGCGCCCCTGATGGGGGAATGGCTTGCAGAATCTTTGTACAATCCAGATAAATTCATTGTAAGTACTGCGGTTCGCGCCCAACAAACAGCCCGTGCATTTCAAGAAGCATTAAGCCTACCGGATTCAAATTTTAGTCATGAACCTGATTTGTATCATGCCGGTATGCAAGAGTGGATTCGAGTGCTCGAGAACTTGAATCCGGTGGTTTCGAATATTGCGTTTTTTGCCCATAACCCTGGCATTACCCAGATTGTTAACTGGCTATGTGAGGTGAATATTTTTAATATTCCAACCTGTGGCGTGGCAATCGTGCAAATTCCGCAGACACTTGAGCGTATTGATTCGGGTGTTGGTAAACTACTGCATTATCAGACGCCCAAGAAATTGCTCGGAATCGATTAATCACCGAATACTCATTTCATGCCAAAAATACGCAGCCTCAAAGCCTTTAATTTCCAGCAATGGATCGACGAGCATCGTGATCTGCTCAAACCGCCAGTTGGTAACAAATGTATCTGGGAAGATGCCGACACGACCGTTATGGTCGTTGGAGGTCCCAATCAGCGCACCGATTATCACGATGATCCGGTGGAAGAGTTCTTTTACATGCTGGAAGGCAACATGACCTTGCGTGTCATTGAAGAAAATGGCTTGCCACCTAAAGATATCAGAATTAAACAGGGCGAGATATTTTTATTGCCGGCACATGTACGCCATTCTCCGCAGCGTGAAGCAAACAGTATTGGTCTGGTCATCGAACCCAAGCGCCCAACAGGGGAGAAGGATGCTTTTGAATGGTATTGCCTTAATTGCCATTATCGGGTGCATCGGGTTGAATTCATTCTTAAGGATATCGAAAAGGACCTTCCACCCTTATTTGAAGCCTTTTATGACTCAGAATCCGACCGGACCTGTTTTGAGTGTGGGCATTTACATCCGGGCAAATACGCACCTACTGAACTTGACGACTCTGAAGAATAAGCATCGATAGTACTGGCCAATTGAAAGTGGCGAGATGCTACAAAATTCTATGACACGGCTGCAATATCTGTTTTTCAGACAATCACAACAACAATTACAACACGACTAAAGAAACACCATGACCGACACCAGATTATCCGCCTTCGTTAACCAAATGCAGGCTCCGGCCACACTTGCGATGGCACAAAAAGCCAGGGATGTTGCCGCCCAGGGGCACGATGTGATCAACCTGTCCATTGGCGAGCCGGATTTTGATACGCCACAGCACATCAAGGACGCCGCGATTAAAGCGATCCAGGCTGGCCATACGTCCTATACACCCGTTCCAGGACACGCAATATTACGCGAGGCCATATGTAACAAGTTACAGCGGGAAAACGGACTTCGCTACCAGCCAGAACAGATCCTTGTTTCGACTGGCGCCAAACAGAGTATTGCTAACACTTGTCTGGCATTACTGGAGGAGGGTGACGAAGCCATATTGCTTACACCCTACTGGGTCTCGTATTTCACCATCGCTGAAATGACGGGTGCTGCGGTGGTGCAGCTTGCAGCGGATGTCAGCAATAATTTCAAGGTCACGCCAGAGCAATTGCGTGCCAGGTTGAATGAACGCAGTAAATTAATGATCTTTTCCAGCCCCTGCAACCCGACTGGAGCGGTCTACTCACACAAAGAATTAGAGGCTTTGGCTGAAGTCTTACGCGATTTTCCAAATTTATACGTTATTTCGGATGAGATTTACGAGCACATCAATTTTGGTGATCGGCACGCGAGTTTGGCTGGCATCGACGGAATGTACAACAACACCATTACGGTGAATGGATTCTCCAAGGGTTATGCAATGACCGGCTGGCGCCTGGGTTATCTGGCCGCCCCGGAATGGATAGCCAAGGCTACGGCCAAGATCCAGGGGCAATTTACCTCAGGGACCTGTAATTTCAATCAGTACGCTGCCATCGAGGCATTGCAAGGTGATATGCAACCTACCTATGCAATGACCGCGAGTTATTTGCAGCGTAGGGACATGATGATCGAATTGTTAAGCCCCATCAAAGATTTCCAGATCGCAAAACCAGAAGGGGCATTTTATTTGTTTCCGGATGTAAGTCGCTTGTTTGGTAAGACCGTTCACGGAGTTACTCTACATACGGCCGATGACGTGGTCGAGCTTCTGCTGGAAAGATCTCATATTGCAACGGTATCGGGGTCTGCTTTTGGCGATTCAAATTGCATTCGTTTGTCGATTGCAACTGAAGAAGGGCGTTTACGCGAAGCGGCAGAACGAATGGTAAAGCTGTTTAGCTAAGAACATATTGTTCCAATTCAATCTCAGTTATTGATCAGGTCTATGCTGACGGCTATTCCATGGTTATCAACGAGTCATGCTATAAAACAATAAGCCATAGATATATAGCACATAAAAATAAAGCTTATAACTTTATGTCACGTAATGCTAAGATGGGGCTTTAGTCTGATCTGAGCTAGTTATGCTGCAAATATTTCCACTTGGTATTGCTTTAGGTGGCGCCTTCTGCAATCGAGAACATGAACGTAAGCTACTGAAAAATAATATTAAAAATGGGCGTCACACGTGGCTAATGGCGCCCAGGCGCTATGGTAAGACCAGTTTGATCTTGCAAACCTGCTCAGAATTAGGGCATGAAAAGAAAAAAGTATACAGCCAGAGTATTGATCTGCTTCTGGTTCACGATATGGACTCGGTTTTCCAGCATCTGAGCAAATTAGTCAGTCACTTAATGCGAGAAAGCGTTCCTGGACAGCAAAGGCTTCTTGAAGCAATTAATAGCTATTTCAATAGTTTACGACCAGAACTTAGAGTTACTTCGCATGGTATGGAGCTGATGCTCAGCCCGGATAAAAAAGAACCTGAATCCTTAGTCGATATGCTGCTTAGTCTTGATCGTTTCGCTGCCGATAAAAAATTGCGTTTTGTGGTGATACTGGATGAATTTCAGCAATTGGCCAGTTTGAAGAACCATTTGGCCATTGAAGCTGCGTTTCGACACGCGGTGGAACGCGCTTCCCATATCACTTATTTGTTTGCCGGCAGTTACCAACATTTACTCAGGCAAATGTTTGAGGACCCCAAACGGCCGCTTTACCATTTATGTGAAAAAATGGAACTCGCTCGTATTCAACAGCAAGATTACATTCCGTTCCTGGACGATGCAGCAAGATTGAACTGGGGGAAAATTCTCAGCCCGGATGCTATTGAGCGCATTATGCGTATTACCCAACGGCATCCTTATTACGTCAATATGTTATGTGGCCGTTTATGGCAGGACAAGAAATTACCAACCCCACAAGAGATCGACTCCGCCTGGAATGCCTACCTGCAAGCCGAGACACATCGTTTGGCTCAACAATTGGTTGGATTGAGTCCGAATCAACGTGCTTTGCTTAAGGCCTTGGCCAACGATCCTGTGGCACAGCCGCGCAGTAGGGAATATTTAATGAAAACCCGTCTTGCCTCGGCGAGTGCGGGTCAGGCATTGCAGGTGTTACTGGAAAAGGACCTGATCTATCGACCCGATGAGCTTTATCGTGTACTGGATCCTGCCCTGGAACAGTTTATTCGAGATCGCTGATTGTCTGGCTCAATACGGAATCCGGAATGGTACGTTCGATCATCGCAAGATACCCAAGCATGCCTAACTTTTTGCATAACTGCCTTGCTTTAGTCAGATAGGTTTGTGCAAGCTCACTATCACCCGGTGCATTACGATCTAAAAGCATGCGCGCATGCCAATACAGTAATTGTGGTTCTTCGGTTTTGTGCGGTAGTTTTTTTGCCGCTTGCATGGCATTAGCAAAGTGCTGCTCAGCAACTTGCCAGTTTTTACCTGCGCTTGCAGCGATGGCCGCAAAACGTTCTGTTAGCCCGAGTGAAAAGGGTAAATTAAGTTTCTTCTCATTCAAAATGTAAACGATATGCTTGTACATGTCAGCAGCGGTTTCATGTTGCTTGCACAAAACCAGACTCTCAGTCGCCAACAACAAGAACATGATCGTGCCAGTGCAAATGGGTTTGCCGGATTCTGGCAGTAGAGATTGCAAACTCTCGAATGCATCAAGAGTATCTTCATCGCCTAAAAAGGCTTTACCGTATAACCAAAAACAAATTACACTGCCTGCGCCACTGCCACCATGCATACGGTTTTCATAGCAATATTCCATATCTGTGCGGGCTTCATTAATATTTCCATGCAGTAATAAATTCATTACTACGTGTCCTTCCATGACCCAGGGCAGGTTGCCGATCCGGGCATAATTGGCGGCGCGTTTTAATTGTCGAATGGCATTATTGATGTCGCCTTGTTGTTGTAGAGCGACCCCTTCGAACAGTTCCATACACAACAATGCCCCATAAATGCCATATTTAACACCAAGTGGTTCGAGTGTTGAACTGATCTTGGTTACCTGCTGATGCTCGCCCTTTAATGAATGGCCAGCTTGCTGCATCCAAAGACATTCGGCCAGATTCCACTCGTCTTTGAGTTTACGAAACAACGGAATGGCTTTTTTGACTGTTAACAATAGCTCGTCCGGCTGCATATTGAACCAATGCATATTTGCTCTGACAAATAAAGCGTTGGCGAGTAGTTCATCACTTTCGAGTTCCGTTGCAATTTGTATCGCTTGTTCTATTATTGGTTCCGATTGATCAGTTAGAGCGGCGATGTTCAAAGCAAAGCCCATGGTCGAAAGCAGCATACAACGTGCCGGCGAGGCTTGGGTTCCGGCAATTTCCAAGCCCGTTTGAGCAATCTCCATGGCTTCGAGCGGTTGATGGTGCCAGGCAAAAAAGTAGGAAAGCTCATAACATAAATGCGCGGCTTGATCGATGTCAGCAAGTTGCTCGTAAATGTTCAGTGCCGCGCGCATGTCGCGTTCAAATTCGACCACCATACCCTTGCTCAAATAGGCGCTGGCGCGTTTGTTCAATAGTTTTGCTTGCAAGGCATCGTCATTAGCACGTTCGAGTGCAGCATGATAATAAGTGACCGCTTGATCCATGGCGATTGCTGAACGCGAATGGTCACCGGCTTTTTCCAGCCAACTTACGGTTTTATGTATATCCGCATAAGCGCCGGCCTGGTTTAAATGATAGGCAATGTCCACGGCGTGGTTTTCCAGACTGCGGCCCTCAACGGCCTCGATGGCTTCTGCGATCTTTAAATGTAATTGCTGTTTACGAATAGCAGAGACTTGAGAAAGTATGGCTTGACGTGCAAGCGCATGTACAAATTCGTAACGCAGCTCATGGCCACCAATGGCCGGTTTGATCAGCTCGGCGGCTTCGGCAAGCTCTACGACCTCAAGGACCTTACTGTGCTCTTGCATGGCTGTTTCAAGCGCTTGCAGTCTGAAACGCAAACCCATGACGGCAGCCATGGTCAATACTTCTCGCGCATAGTTACTCAGGCGATCTATGCGTTGGTTGGTCACCAGACGTATGCTTTCCGGAACATCAATCGTCTCACTATCGAGTTCAGGCACCCAGTTACCCTGTGCATCAAACAATTTGCCTTGATCTTTAAGGTGTTGAAACACCGAGCGAACAAAAAAAACATTGCCTTCGGTTTCTGCATACACCAGATCCACGACCTTGGCCGGCGGTTCGCTACCGCCATTGTTCATGAGCAGGGTTTTTACCTCTTGAAAGGAAAGCTGATTCAAAGGAATGCGATGCACAAATGGAAGCTTACCGAGTTTTGGCAGGGCATTTTTAAATGCTTCTCCCATATCAATATCGGCATCACGATAGGTCACGACAAATACAATGGGAGCATTGGGAACCTGCGCTGCAACGTGTTCGAGTAGTTGAACACTGGACTCATCGGCCCAGTGCATGTCATCAAGCAACATGACTACCGGCGTGGCCTGGGTAAGTCGGGTTAGCAATTCAAGCAATGCATTAAACAGATAGCGTTGTTGTTGTCCGGGTGGCAACTCAATCGGTTCGGGTATATCAGGAAAGGTACGTTTTAGATCAGGAACCAGTCGGGATACTTCAGAAGCGGTTGTGCCCAGAATATTATGAAATGACGATATCGGTAATGAACGAGACATTTCTTCAATCATCTCGGTGGCTATAATATAGGGCGCGCTTTGTTCTTCATAAGCGTGACCAACCAGTGGCAGCATCCCGAGTTCTGTGCCGATGTGTAAAGCTTCTTCTGCCAATCTGGTTTTTCCCAGTCCGGGTTCACCTCCAATTAGCAAAATACTGCCAGAACCCGCTTTGGCCTCTGTTAAATGTTTACGTATCGACTCGCATTCTTGCACTCGTCCAACCAATGGGGTTAGTTTTCGTGATGCCAAATTCAGTTTGGATAATTTAATCGGTTTCACCGGTGCGTCGATGAAAGCTTTCGATATCAGACCGGTATCTTCTTTTGTTACTACAATCCCGTCTGGAGTGATGTCAAATATCCAGGACAGAAGTATTGTCAGAGGCAGGCCGCAGAGGAGCGCAATGGTTAATGCACGGATCGACCATTGAGGCGCATTGAAGGCCGGGAACAAGATTGCGGCAACTTGTAATAACAGCCACGCAACAAAGGCGTAAGCGAGAGTCACGCGTACGACGTGGCGACGTTTGAGTTCACTCCAAATGTTGTTCATCAGTTATTAATTTCTGATTGTTATTTTCAGTAGTTTACATTATTTTACAATTACTTATCGCTAGATTTACCGGATTTTCCTGGCCTTTTAAGTGTCTGGAATCGCTCTAAAATGCATATAAATGTCAAAATAGATAAATATAAGTAAATTCATCGACAGATAATCTTGTTGAGCTCAATTTGGCATTATCAGGGCTTAATTAGTGTGCTAAATTGCCCAATTGACCTACACAGATCAGGAGTAATGCAGAATGCGTTGGAAAGGTAGAAGACAAAGTTCAAATGTAGAAGACCGTCGTGGTCGCCGTATGGGGCGCGGTGCCGCGGTTGGTGGTGGTGGAATAATCATGGCCCTGGTAGCAATATTTCTGTTAGGCCAAGATCCGGGAACAGTTATGCAGCAAATGCAAAAGCAGCAAGCCCAACAACAACGCCAACAACCCCAACAACAAGGCGAATATCGTGGCAGTGCACAAGAAGAAGAAATCAAGCGCTTTGTGTCTACGGTTTTGGCCGATACGGAAGATACCTGGAATGCGGTGTTTCAGAAAGCCGGATACCGCTATCAGGCGCCCAAATTAGTGCTCTACACAGACATGACACCAACAGCTTGTGGTACCGGGCAGGCGGCTTCGGGACCCTTCTACTGCCCGGGCGATCAAAAAGCCTATCTTGATCTGAGTTTCTTGAATGAATTACGTCGCATGGGGGCGCAAGGTGATTTTGCCGTCGCCTATGTCTTGTCGCATGAGGTCGGTCACCATATTCAAACTATTACCGGCACCGCGGCAAAAGTTCGTCAATATCAGGCAAGAGCTTCCAAGGAACAGGCAAATGCCATGCAAGTGAAAATGGAATTACAGGCGGATTGTTATGCCGGTATCTGGGCCAATCACACGCAACAACGAACCGGCATGCTGGAAGAAGGTGATCTGGAAGAAGCTCTCAATGCAGCAGCAGCGGTCGGTGATGACACCATAATGAAAAAAGCCGGCCGTGTGCCGCGCAAAGAACAATTCACTCATGGCACCTCGCAACAACGCATGGAATGGTTTGCCCGCGGCATGCAAAGTGGCGAAATAGGCGCTTGCGATACGGGAATCTGAATCTCGTCAAACATCCAAATTAAATTAGCAAAAAGCCACTCACTCGAGTGGCTTTTTTAATGTACCTATTGTTGGTCGTTACTCAGGAAAGTAATTGGCAACGCTTGGTGTGTGATGATTCGCCTTGGCAATGCAGAGATCGATTGATTCAAGGGTTTGTGCCAAGGAACGCGGGCCACCCGATACATTTTCAATTAACGGGCTAAAAAACTTTTCCACGTCTAGTTTGTCTTCAGCAGTACAGAATCCGGATGCAATGCGAGGAATTCGTCCCTGGGAGAAACTGGAAACACGTTGAATAAAGCCATCGAAGTTCTGTTTGAACCAGTTCCAGGCTGCGTCTTTTTGTTGGTCATCACTGAGTTGGGTGAAAATAATTGTGTATATCTCGTTATCGCGAATCTTTTCCGACAAAGTCCAGTCTCTCAGTTCATCTGCCAGCTTAGGATCTTTGGCTTCCGCAATAGCTCCTAACAGGCGCCCACGAATGGTGCCATCACTTTCATTTTCAAATAATTCCATTAAATGCTGTATGAAGGGAGTACCAATATCTTTTGCAGCAACTGCTAGTGCAGTCGCAATGATATTGGAGTCGGCCAGTTCCGGGTGCAACTGTTTATCACTTGCATACCCTGTATATTCCACCGCCATTTTGCGTAAATGACTTCGAACTTCGGCAGACTCACCTTGTTTGGCCAAAAAAGTGAATAGGCTGTTTCTAAGTTGTATGGTATCCACTGAATCATCAGGCTGGTAATCAAAGCCTAATTCTTTAAACCGGTTTTCGTACAGTCGGCGATTTAAATTGGCCAGGGCCGATTTTTGCGCCTTGGTTTTAGCAATTTTGTCATAGGCAAAACTCAGAAGTTCGGTTGGAGCGGTAGCTACTCGTGAGGAGTCGGATCGAATAATTTTAGGTGCGACTTGCACCAGATCACGAAAGGAGAGTTTGCCGGCATTGATGGATGCGTTGAAACTGTCATTCGCTGCCATCATCTCTTCAGCACCCAACATGTCCTGATTGCTAAACAGGGTCTGCCAATCGGTACTGTTCAAGGCGAAGCGATAATACCCTGTGCCACCCGCATTTGGAATTACGAATTTTGGACAAACCTGGGTATCGAGTTTTATGCTTTGAATTGGTTTACTGACTAAGCTGCATTGCTGTTCAACTTTGCCAGCAGTCTCAAAGCCTAGACACACCGGCACTTTCCAGATCTGTGCGCTGCTGCCACTGGACCCGATGGGCAAATAGCGTGATTGTTTTACATTGACCTCCACATTGCTATCTAAGCAAGTTGTGCTGATGTCCAGATTAGGAATACCAGGTTGTTCAAGAAAGCTATTAAAAGCATCACGAATGGTTTCGACCGTGTATTGAGTCGAGTTTTCCGCAATGGCTTCAATAAAATCGGTCGCCGTGGCATTGTCAAAAGCAAACTTGTTTAGATAATGGTTTATTCCAAGTTGGAAATTTTCAGGCCCCAGGAAAGATTCAAACATGCGCAATACTCCACCACCTTTGGAATAGGTGATGCCGTCAAACGCTGAATCAATATCATGATTGTTGTTAACTGGCTGGCGGATCTGGCGTGCGCTGATCAAGCTATCATTAGCCATGGCTCCCAGGGCGCGACCCATCAGGGTTTGTCTGAATTTTTGCTCCGGATAAACATTGTCATTCGAGACATGTGCCATCCAGGTCGCAAATGCTTCGTTTAACCAGATATCATCCCACCATTCCGGGGTGACCAGATTGCCAAACCACTGGTGGGCCAGTTCATGGCCGTGCACATTGGCATAGCGACGCTTTTGATCCAATGAAATGGTGTCATCAAATAACAATAGCTGTTCGCGATACACGATCAGACCGACATTTTCCATGGCACCAAAGGCAAAATCGGGTGCAGCGACAATATCAAGTTTTTCGTACGGGTAGGGAATACCGAAATATTCTTCCAGGGAGGTTAAGATCTCATTGGTGTGTTCCAGGGCATAAGTCAGGTTTTTACCTTTGCCTTTGGTTGCCAACCCATTTAAAGGAATGGGTTTTTTACGAATGGAATTGGCCGGAATGTCGTCCCATTTCACCACATCCAGATCACCAACCGCGTAGGCGATAAGGTAAGTCGGCAAGGGTTTGGACTTCGCAAAGTCCAGTCTTTGCATACCGTTCTCCATTTCGGTGACTGCTGTCAGTGGGGTATTGGCAAAGCCCTTGTGTTCATTTTTGATGGTGAGGCTGGTAGTGAAAGGCACTTTGAAAGCGGGTTCGTCAAAACCCGGGAAGCTCAAGCGCGCCGACGTTGCTTCGAATTGGGTGAACGCGTAATTCAAGCCGCCATCTGTCACTTTATACAAGCCTTCCAGTGACAAGTTGAATGGAGCACTGTAAGTAATTTCCAGAGTCGAGCTTCCTTTTGCAAGGGTGCCTGAAAAGTCGATTCGGGCCACGCCTGAAGCATCGACCTGACGATACTCACCGGAAATTTCATTACCTGCGGAGTCGGTCAAACGTACATTACTGACTTGTAGATCTCGCCCATGCAAAAACAGGTAATCGGTTTCAATATCTGACTCCAGGTCAATTGTGGTTACCCCCCTAAATCCGTCCTGGTCAGGGTCAATGGTCAAATCCAGTTTGTATTCAAGCGGGCGAACGCTGTTTGGCAAACGCCCGACCGGGGTTGAAGCCGGATACGCATTAGTATCAGCAATTGGAGTAATCGACTCGGTTGCGCTGTCTACATTGTTCGCTGTCTTGGGTGTCGGCTGATTTTGTGTTGTCCGCTCTGGAATTGGTTTTGTATCACTCTGTATGCCGAAAAAGTCTTTGATAAGCGCTTGATTGAAATAAGCGGCGATCGCCAAGGCCAGAATGATTAAAAAGGTGGTTAATCCGACCAGCGATGTCTTTGATTTTCGCTTTTCACTTCCAGCATCTGCCGAATCGGACCCTGATTGCTGACCAAGATCTGCATCACTGGAATCTGCTGCATATCTTGCGATATACGGGTCTTCATTATCATCGATCACAGTTGGTACAGGTTGTGTGCTGATTAAGGCATTAATGCCCTGGCTACTCAAACCCTCTGATTTCTTTTTACCCAGTAATCCAAGGAAAAAAGGGTGAGCGATACCGAGTAAGAATGAAATAGACTCGTGTTTTATACCGGAATCTTCGGCAATCAGTGACACGTGTGTATCAACGTCGTTTTCTGTGTCGTAGGCTAGCAACTCCCGAGCTTTTTCATTTCCCATGCTTAGATAGGTCACGGTTTGATTGCCACCGGCTAAGTGTTGTTCCAGTTTATCCAGCTTGCTGCCATCCCCAAGTGACTCATAAAAGGCCGAAAATTCTTCATCCCGGACTGCGTCGAGACTCTTGGAAAGTTTCAGACATGCGCCTTGCAATCCTTTGCGTGTAATATCAAGCGGCTCGCCCAGTAAGGCGGCAGTTTTTTCAAGTAAAGAGTCACTTAAACTCTCATCAACCAATTGTTGTAGATTATTTCCCATTTCTTGACCTTAAAGTGTGAAAGCCTGTCTTGTGATTTGTGTAATTAACGCTTTTTTTATGTTTTTTTCAGCCGCGAATGATAACAGAGCTTAATCTGTTTTCGCAGATGTAGACTTTACAAGTTTCTATTTTGCCATGCTGGATTTTTGTGCTGTGCAACAAAGTACATGCGCAAGATATAAAATGGGAGTAATAATTATGCACCAGAATTTTATTAGAAAATTATTACAATAGTCCTATAACTGATTGTATTTAATGTAAAAAACATTGTTTTCCAGATAATAGTCCTGCGTGTTTTATAAGCGTTGTCGGAGTACTGATTTACTTTTTAAACAATCGTTTTAAACTGCATGTTTTTCTGACTCAATCATTAGGGATCCCCATGTCTACATACACCTCGGCCATCGAAGCAGTACAAGCGCTCAAAGCAAAACACGGCAGCAACTGGGATGCGATCAATCCGGAAAGTGCCGGTCGTATGATCGTGCAAAACAGATTTCGCACGGGTCTCGATATCGCCAAATACACAGCAGCTATTATGCGACAAGACATGGCTGAGTACGATGCTGACACATCAAAATACACCCAGTCCCTGGGTTGTTGGCACGGCTTTGTGGCCCAACAGAAAATGATCGCGGTTAAAAAGCATCATAAAACCACGAAAAAACGCTATTTGTACTTGTCGGGTTGGATGGTTGCAGCTTTACGTTCCGAGTTCGGCCCCTTGCCGGATCAATCCATGCATGAAAAGACCGCGGTACCAAAGCTGATCGAAGAGTTGTATACATTTTTAAAACAGGCTGATGCCAAAGAGCTGAACGACCTGTTCCGTCAGTTAAATTCAGCGGCCGACAGTGACAAAGTAGGAATCCAGGCCCAGATCGATAATTACGAATCCCATGTAGTACCAATCATTGCCGACATTGATGCAGGTTTTGGTAATGAAGAAGCCACTTATTTGTTGACCAAAAAAATGATTGAAGCGGGCGCCTGTGCCATACAAATCGAAAATCAGGTATCGGACGCTAAGCAGTGTGGTCATCAAGCCGGCAAAGTCACGGTTCCGCATGAAGATTTTCTGGCCAAGATCAATGCCGTGCGTTATGCCTTTCTGGAACTGGGTGTGGACGACGGTGTCATCGTTGCACGCACAGACTCGGAAGGTGCAAGTTTGACCCAGAAAGTGCCGGTTTCACATGAGAAGGGTGATCTCGCATCGCAGTACATTGCTTTTATAGATACCGAAGCCGTCAACATTAAGGACGCAAAAGAAGATGAAGTGCTGATTAAGCGCAATGGAGAACTGCACCGTCCCAAGCGTTTGCCGAACGGCTTGTATGCCTTCCGTGAAGATACCAATATTGACCGTGTGGTGCTGGATTGTGTCACCAGTTTGCAAAATGGCGCTGACCTGTTGTGGATAGAAACCCCAACACCGCATGTTGGACAGATCGCGCATATGGTTAACCGGGTTAAAGAACAGGTGCCAAATGCCAAACTGGTCTACAACAACTCACCGTCCTTCAACTGGACCTTGAATTTCCGTCAGCAGGCATACGACGCCATGCTCGAAGCAGGTGACGATGTGTCAGGCTATGAACGTGCCGAGTTAATGGACGCAAAATACGATGACACCGCGCTTTCAGTTAAAGCTGATGCCATGATCAAGTCCTTCCAGAAAGACGCAGCACGTGAAGCCGGTATTTTCCATCACCTGATCACTTTACCAACCTATCACACCACCGCATTGCACATGAATGACCTCGCTGAAGGATATTTTGGCGAACAAGGTATGCTCGCGTATGTGGCCGGTGTTCAGCGACAAGAGATTCGCAAAGGTGTATCTTGTGTGAAGCATCAGGCCATGGCCGGTTCAGATCTGGGTGATGACCACAAAGAATTTTTTGCCGGAGATCAGGCCTTGAAAGCTGGTGGTGAGAAAAACACGATGAATCAGTTCTAAATTATATTACTGTCATCTACGCTTAGGTGGTGACGTCTTTCCTGTGAGACAGGAACCCGAAAACCCGACTCATTGAGTCGGGTTTTTAATTGGTGATTCTCAAACTTGGTCGCCGCCAGGGAAGTTTGGTACTATTGGCTGGCGCTTAAATATCCTAAGATATATAAAATCGAATTCGGAGCTAATACCTATGTACAAAATCTTATTATTGCTGTCAATATTTGTGAGTGCCAATATATTTGCACATGAACCTGCGATTGTGCAAGCTGGTACGTCTGAAGAGATTCCGTTTCCAGGTCACAAATCATTTTTACTTTCGGATTCTGATTCGACACCATCAAATGTGGCAATACTTGAACTTGTATTGCCGCCAAAAACATTTGGTGCACCACCACATATTCATACAAAGGAAGACGAACATTTTTATGTGTTAAGCGGTAGCGTGGAGTTTTTGAACAAGGATGAAGTGGTGTCAGTTGGCGAGGGCGGATTACTTGTTTTACCTCGTGGTCATTTACATGGTTTCTGGAATATTACGAATAAGCCAGCAAAACTTCTTTTAGTGGTATCACCCGGGGAATTCGCTTCGTTTTTTGATACCGTAGTCGCACAAATAAGAAAGGAAAATCCGGATGACCCACAAAAGGTAGGTCAGATTATTGGTATGGTCGCCGCAAAATACGGGGTAACCGTTCATCCCGATAAAATACCTCCTTCGGCAGAGTCTGTTTTGCCAAAATAAATCATAGTTGCAGCCCGAATACTGAAAACATGAATCGTAATGACACAGTTTGGGATGCTTATCCAGTTTTCCTAACAATAAATGAATTGCGAAATTACAAGACTGGCGACGGGTTGCAACTTAATACAGAATGAGACTTGTTCAAGTTATGGAGATTGTAGAACCGTTATCAATTACAAATAGTTGCAGATAATGTCAATTAATCTCTGGAAAATGGGATAATTACACCAGTTTCCCGGTCTGAATAGTATTATCCGGACCTGACCAAATAAGGAGTTTTGGTTATGAAGTTATTGAAATATATCGTTATTTTTGTATTTATGTCAACAGGCTGGGAGATATTTTCCGATGAAGTCGTCGGTAACTTAAGTGTTACGTATCCAGCCAAAGGCTATCAGCTGATCGGCCTTAAAAACGCATCGCTTGTAGATTCTGTGTGTGAGTCCCGCTATATGATCCCTGCGTCTAACAAAGAACTTATCGCCAAACTCAAATCTCCAACAGAACAACGCGTAAAAATTATATATTCGCATGCCATGCTTAAAGATGGGGGAACGCGTAAGCACTGCATGGTTGAGAATGTAATCTTTCTGGATGAGCAAAACTGACATTGAAATAGAGAATATGCGAACGATAATCCTTTTGCTAAGCCAGTTTTTACTGATTCCAGTTTGGGCGTCTTCAGTTGTTATTCAATCCGGTTCTAGCGATGCGCAAGAGTGTGCTGCTGCGGCACATGTCGCCGCCCAAACATCCTCCAGTAGTGAAGCCGATATCAACCTGTGCAGTAAAGCACTGGAAGATAAAAATTTATTACGCCGTGATGAAGCTGCGAC
>JABDMI010000048.1 GCA_013001575.1 Gammaproteobacteria bacterium | reverse complement strand
TATTGCCCAAACTCGACTACAGCTTGAGGCTCTTGGAATGAGTCTTGGCAGTGAACTTCGCGAGCACGAATTTCTGAACAGCATCAAACACCGTTCGGCTATTCCCGGTGGTGCGTGTAATTTTGATTTACCGGCATTTGCCCACTGGTTACGCCAGCCATTTGAACACCGAGTCAGTGACCTGGAGAGTTGGTATAGCAACATCACGCCCTTGCATAAAGCCATTCAGCGTGTGTTATGGCTTACGCGTGAAAGCTCACAATACGATGATGTGGTCGCAAGCAGAGGCGTGTTTCAACAACAACTTGGTCGCAAAAGTAATGTGAGCCTGATTCGCGTGGGGTTACCCGAACACACGGACCTCTATCCCGAGATCAGTGGCAGCCAGCATCGTTTTACCATTCGGTTTTATCAACCACAAGATATTAGCGAACGCTCTAAACAAACTGACCAGGACATTAGCTTTCGCCTGGTGTGCTGCTAAAAATTATGACCGCTACTGTTCATTGTCCAAGTTGTAACAAAGAGGTGAAATGGAACAGTGAGTCTGAATTTCGGCCTTTTTGTTCTGAACGCTGTCGCTTGCACGATCTCGGCGCCTGGTTCATGGAAGAGCATACAATTTCAGACACGAGTAAGGAAGGCTTCAGTACGCCAGCTGAGCACCCGGCAAAACCCGAACCTAATTAAGTATAATTTTCGGATTCCAATTCTATGAGCTTTTCCAGAATGGGCCGATCAGCCTGAAGTAAGCCCTCAAACACCATTAGCTCATTCAGGGTTTTCCAAGCCATCTCCTGTTGCTCTAGTGCTTGAGGTATATTCAAGTACTCAGACACCACGAAAACATGCAAGCAAACGGTTTTTTTGGGGTATTCGTGGCTTAGGCAGATTAGCTCTTGCGCCGCTTTTACTCGAATACCGAGCTCTTCTTCGCACTCACGGTATAAGGCTTGTTCAGGCGTCTCATGCGGGTCAAATTTGCCGCCTGGAAACTCCCACATACCCGGATGTTCTTTATCGATTTGACGTTTATTGACCAGAATTCTGCCAGCCGCATCACGAATGACAGCAACGGCCACATCGATTGCAGTTTCAGACATTATGCAGCCTTACAAAGCGTCAAATACAATTCTCTAGTTTAGCTTGCCATGGCAATGTTTGTATTTTTTGCCGGAGCCACACGGGCACGGGGTATTGCGACCTACTTTTTTCCCTTCACGCACAAATGGTTGTACTGGCTCCGCAGCGTTAGCTGACTCTGCGTCGGCGTCACCCTGGTTAAAGCTGGAACTCTCGGCGTGCTTGAATTGCATATTGCGTTTGGCTTGTTGCGCTTGACGTCTGCGTTCCATTTCTTCAACTTCCTGTTCGTCACGTACGCGTACGCGTGCAAGAATACTAACGGTATCGCGTTTCACGTTGTCCAACATGGTATTGAACATGGTAAAAGCTTCTTTTTTGTATTCCTGCTTGGGATTCTTTTGTGCATAACTGCGCAGACCAATGCTTTGACGCAAGTGATCCATGGCGGCCAGATGTTCTTTCCAGTGCATATCTAACTGCTGAAGCATGACGGCTTTTTCAAAGTGTCTGAGCGTTGGGCTGCCAATCTGTTGTTCTTTATCCGCATAGGCAGATTCAATTTCTTGAATAACGCGCTCGCGAATACCATCGGCGTTGAGTTTGCTATCGGCTTCCATCCAGGCCTGGATATCGAATTGTGAACCAAATTCACTGGAAAGGGTTTGACTCAAACCGGAAACATCCCAGAGTTGTTCTACCGATTGTGGCGGAATGTAATCTTCTACGAGTTGGGTCAAACTGTCATCGCGGATTGATTCGATAATATCCGACACATCGTCTTCATCCATGAGGTCATTACGCAATTCATAAACCAGTTTGCGTTGTTCGTTGGCAACATCATCGTATTCAAGCAAATTCTTCCGCATATCAAAGTTATGCGCTTCCACTTTGCGTTGTGCACCCTCGATCTGGCGACTGAGCATTTTGCTTTCAATCGCCTGGTCTTCCGGCAACATACGCATAATGGCATCCATACGCTTTACGTCACCGAATATTCGCATCAGGTTATCTTGCAAGGAAATATAAAAACGGCTGGAGCCCGGATCACCTTGACGACCCGCACGACCTCGCAACTGGTTATCGATTCGACGCGATTCATGTCGTTCTGTTCCCAGGATATGCAAGCCACCTAATTCGACAATTGAACTTATGCCTTTTTGCATATGCTCCGACGATAATGTTTCGATCTTGTTTTCTTTTAGCAGATCATTAATTAGTTTGAGCTTGGCGTCAGTTGATTTTGACTGATGTTTTTCAATCGTGGCCTGATCAAAATATTCTGCGAACATTTGCTCAATGATCAAAGGCGCCGGGTCTTGAGTATTTTCATTCAGCGAATTTGGGGCATAGCCGTGCTTAACCCAATAACGCACCAGGTCAGCGTACTCAAAAGTGCCCAGGGCGATATCTGTACCCCGGCCAGCCATGTTGGTTGCAATGGTCACTGCGCCCAATTGTCCGGCATTCGCCACAATCTCGGCTTCGCGTTCGTGCTGTTTTGCGTTCAACACATTGTGTGGCACGCCTTCTTTTTTCAATAAAGCCGACAATAATTCTGATGTCTCGATAGATGCTGTACCCACCAACACCGGACGACCTCGCATGTTGATCTCTCGCAACTCGTTTACGATAGCCCGGAATTTTTCATCACTGGTGCGATAAACCAGATCCGGACGATCATCACGAACCATTGGTTTATGCGTAGGTATCACCACCACTTCCAGTCCATAAATTGACTGAAATTCGTAGGCTTCTGTATCCGCTGTACCCGTCATGCCAGACAGGGTCTGATACATGCGGAAATAATTCTGGAACGTGATCGAGGCTAATGTCTGGTTTTCACTTTGAATGCTTTGTCCTTCTTTGGCTTCAATAGCCTGATGCAAACCATCCGACCAGCGTCGACCCGGCATGGTACGACCGGTGAATTCATCCACGATCACTACTTCACCATCCTGAATGATGTAATCCACGTCACGGATGTAGAGCGCATGGGCGCGCATGGCAGCATTGAGGTGATGCATCAAAATAATATTTGAAGCGTCATACAAAGACTGACCTTCTGGTAACAAACCCGCTTTGTGCATTAATCCTTCGACCTTACTGAAACCGTCTTCCGATAAATGTACTTGTTTGGACTTTTCATCCGGACGGTAATCGCCCGGGCCATCTTCTTCAGTCTGGGGCTCGAGGTTTGGAATAAGTTTATTGATCTTCAAATACAGGTCGGTGCTGTCTTCCGCCGGTCCGGATATGATCAAAGGTGTACGTGCTTCATCAATAAGGATAGAATCCACTTCATCCACAATGGCAAAGTTCAAACCTCGCTGTAGTCGGTCAGAAGCACTAAAGGCCAAATTATTGCGCAAATAATCAAAACCAAATTCATTATTGGTTCCGTAGGTAATATCGGCATTGTAAGCAGCCTGTTTTAATTCTTTTGCTTGCCCGCTAAAAATTGTTGCCACTTCAAGATTCAAGAAATTATAAATTGGCGCCATCCACTCGGCATCACGCTTGGCCAGATAATCATTCACGGTAACAATATGTACGCCATCGCCACTGAGTGCATTCAAGTAGGCCGGCAAAGTTGACATCAGGGTTTTACCTTCACCGGTGCGCATTTCAGCGATCTTGCCCTGATGAATAACAATTCCACCCACTAATTGCACGTCATAATGACGCAAGTTCAGGGTGCGACGACTGGCCTCTCTGACCACGGCAAAGGCTTCCGGGAGAATGGAGTCCAGTGACTCCCCATTGGCAATGCGATCCTGAAATTCAGTGGTTTTGGCACTTAGCGCTGCATCGTCCAGCACTTCCATTTTGCTTTCAAGACCATTGATGATCTGGATGGTTTTACGGAATTTTCGCAGTAATCGGTCGTTACGACTTCCGAAAACTTTTGTCAGGATATTTGCCACGTTTTTCCCTCTTTGCGACTGGCGCAAAATTGTCTTGTTTTTACGTCCGGTTACAGGACCTAAATTTGTTCGTGTAATTAAAAAAATCGGCAACCATGGCTGCCGATAAAATTGAATATGGGGTGCGAATTGCGAATTTCAAACCAGCGTTAGGACCTATCTGGATTTTTTAATAAACGGAACCGGGTTGACCGATTGACCATTCTTTAAGACTTCAAAATGTAAGTTTGGACCTGTTGCACGACCGGTCTGGCCCATGAGTGCGATCACATCACCCTTTTGAACTTGATCACCAACCCCGACCAGATTCACTTTGTTGTGCGCATATCGGGTGGCATAACCATTGCCATGATTAATTTCGATCATCTCGCCATACCCCGAGCGAGGCCCGGTCCAGGTAACTACTCCTGCCGCTACAGAAACTACATCGGCACCATCATAACCGGCAAAATCAACCCCGGTGTGATTGGCTTTTTTACCGGTGAAAGGATCAATGCGTTTGCCGTAATGCGAAGAGATCCAGCCTTTGGGCGCTGGTTTACCTTGTACCTCGGTATCCTGACTAAGCTGATGCACTTCAAGAAATGTATCCAGAATTTTTAATTGTTGTTCACGATCTTCCAAATAATTATCAAACAGATCCAGTTCTGAACCGAGTTCGGTCAGACTGACTGAGTGAGGTGCGCTTTCCGGCCCACCTTGTGGAGGAACCTCTGTGAAATCAAATTCGCTTTTTTCCAGTCCGGCCATTTCAGTCAAACGACCACCCATGGCATCCAGACGTATCAGTCGAGCTTGTAACTGTCCCAAACGGATCGCAACAGCATTAACTTTTTCCTGAATGTTATTGTTAAGACGTTCATTCTGTTCTTCAATACTCAGGGATTGTGCATTCAGGGATTCTTGAAGAGCTAACAGACGCGCGTGTTCATCCGGATCTACACCTGATGTTCCAATCTGAAATCCGGCAAAAAATAACAGGCTGAAGGCTGCGATCAGGATCGCAACACCCATGGCTATAAAACGTGGCGACATCAGATCGATCTGACGTGCCTGAGTTTGACTTTTTGTTAAAACAATTATGTTCATTTGGCTCAATCAATTTATAATTACAAATGGCAAACGCTTGATTTCCATTCAGGCTGCGCCTAAAAATGCGGTAAACCGGGAGGTGCCGGTTTTCGCTCCAAGTTTTGACACGCTCTGCGATGCCCAGTAGAGTGGCTGTTATATCGCTTTATGAGTCTTGTAACTTATTGTATTTTATAGAAAATCCATGAAAAACAAAGATCCACGCTCGCTTCAGGATATTCTGGCTGATCAGACAGGTGACTTATTTTCGCGCCTGACCCAACAGCAAACCCAGAATGATACCTTATTAAGCCGAATCAGGGCAGTACTTCCATCACATTTTGCCAAACGCTTACTGGCGGCAACCTATCGAAATCATATATTGGTTCTGGTTGCCGAGTCTCCTGCCTGGGCCAATCGGCTACGCTTTGAAACCGAGAATATTCGTGACTTTTGGGAAACCGCCTACAGTGATCCCGAAGATCGCTATCGCTTGGAGAAAATAGTAGTGCGGACTGCGGCCGACGTAATCTGAATCAGCTTAGAAAGTATTTGAGAAATTTTTAGAAACAGGTTTGTTCTAGGCTAATGCCAAGGCACGCACGTAAGAAATCGGAGAAGACTGCTGAGTATCAAAGGTAACCTCTTCCCAGGAAGAACGATCTTGCAATACTGCACGTACTAATTTGTTGTTTAAACCATGACCGGTTTTATAGCCACTGAAAGCGCCGATCAAACTGTAGCCGAGTAGATACAGGTCACCAATCGCATCCAGGATCTTGTGACGAACGAATTCATCTTCATAGCGCAAGCCGTCTTCATTGAGTACACGAAAATCATCCAGCACAATCGCATTGTCCAAAGACCCGCCCAAGGTTAATTGACGTGAACGCAGCATTTCAATGTCACGCATAAAACCGAAGGTGCGGGCACGACTGACCTCTTTCAAATAAGAAGTTGAAGAGAAATCGATACTCGCAAACTGGGTATGTGATTTGAAGACCGGGTGATCAAAATCGATGGTCATACTGACTTTATAGCCCTCGTATGGATCGAACTGTGCCCACTTGTCTTCTTCTTCGACACGCACGGTTTTTTTAATGCGGGCGAATTTTTTCAAGGCATTCTGCTCAACCAGGCCAGCCGATTGCAACAAGAATACAAAAGGTGCCGCACTGCCATCCATGATCGGGACTTCCGCAGCACTCAAGTCAACATAGGCATTATCCAAACCCACACCAGCCATGGCTGAGAGCAAATGCTCAACGGTAGCCACGCGCACATCATTTTGGATCAGGGAAGTACCCAGCATGGTGTCGCCGACCAGACTAGCGTCGGCATTCACACATTGGGGTTCAGGAAGATCAACACGCTGAAAAACAATACCCGTATTCACCGGTGCGGGGCGTAAAGTCATGAAAACCTTTTCGCCTGAATGCAAACCTACACCGGTTGCCCGGATCGAGTTTTTTAAGGTACGTTGTCGTAGCATTTTTATTCCAAAAGTCTAGGCTTTGACTGCCGGTACAAGCATGACATAAAGCTTATATAACAGCGCATTGTAACCTGATTATTACCAATTGGTAAGTCACGGATACGACGGCACTATTGCATAAACCCAGTCATTTACTCATTTATTACCCTTACACCTGCATCAATTCCTGTTTACCCCATACATCAATCAGAAGAGTTAGCGCATTAATCCGCCTGTTTGCGTAGAAATGCAGGAATATCCAGAAGATCCTCACTGGACAGAGCCGGCATTACATCGCCGCCAACTGCACGTTGTTGACGTCTGGCCACCATGGGCTTGTCAAGCTCTTCAAAGTCCGGACGCTCAGGTAACTTGATCTCGCGCACCAGACTGCGTACATCCGGTTTTTCCAGCGCCGCGGCACTGTCATTCAAACCTGTAGCCACTACCGTAACCCGCAAGTGTCCTGACATCTCGGCATCGATTACCGTACCGATCACGACCGTAGCATCGTCGGATGCAAATTCCTTAACCGTTGAACCCACTTCATCCAACTCCATAATATTCAGGTCGGCACCGGCTGTAACATTGACCAGAATACCGCGCGCACCGGAAATATTGATGTCTTCCAGCAAGGGTGAAGAAACCGCTTCACTGGCCGCGATATGGGCGCGATTGTCGCCTTGTGCGGTACCGGTACCCATCATGGCCATACCCATTTCTGACATGACGGTGCGTACGTCGGCAAAATCCACATTGATCAAACCAGGACGCGTGATGAGTTCCGCAATACCTTGCACCGCGCCCTGTAAGACTTTATTGGCTTCTTTAAAGGCATCCAGCAAACTGAGGTTGCTATGTACACTCAAGAGTTTCTGGTTCGGAATAGTGATCAGTGAGTCGACATACCCACTCAATTCCTCAATGCCTTTTTCAGCGATACGCTGACGTTTGTCACCTTCGAATCCGAAGGGCTTGGTCACCACCGCTACCGTCAGAATATTCATTTCACGTGCAACCTGGGCAACCACAGGCGCCGCGCCTGTGCCCGTGCCACCACCCATGCCGGCGGTAATGAACAACATATCGCTGCCTTCGATCACTTCTTTGATGCGATCACGATCTTCCATCGCCGCTTGACGACCGATATCGGGATTTGCACCTGCGCCCAGCCCTTTGGTAATACCACAACCAATTTGCAAGGCGGTTTTAACTTTGGAATTACCCAAAGCCTGAGCATCGGTATTGGCACAAATAAAGTCTACACCGTCAATTCCGGCTGACATCATGTGGGTTACCGCATTACCGCCGCCACCACCGACGCCGATCACTTTGATGACCGCACTTTGGCGGCTGGAATCCATCAATTCAAACATAGTATTTCTCCTCTGATTTCAAATTAAATGACCTTTCAGTCACTGCATGTTTAAAAACACGTGCACAGGTTTGCAGTCGCACACGAATTTTCAAATTCAATAAATACACTGGTTCTAAATTCCTAAAAACTTTTCCTGAACCAGGCCAACATCCGTTCCAACACATCTTTAAGGCCGGACCCCATAGGCTTGTGTTCCGGCTCATTTAGATAATGCTGACGTCCGTATAACAACAAGCCAACGCCCGTGGCGTGGATCGGGTTACGTACCACGTCGGCCAAGCCGACCACATGCGTTGGTTCGCCCAGACGCACCGAAGTGTGGAAGATCTCTTCCGCCAACTCGATCACGCCTTCCATTTTTGAGGTTCCGCCAGTCAAAACTATCCCGGCCGGAATCAATTGTTCGAATCCGCTACGTTGCAATTCATTACGCACCAGGGTGAACAATTCTTCGTAACGCGGACCAACTACCGAGGTCAGGGTGCTGCGTGCCAGGCGTCTGGCGGGTTTGTCGCCAACGCTTGGCACTTCGATACTTTCATCCGCGCCAACCAGTTGTGATAAAGCACAGGCGTATTTGATCTTGATCTCTTCAGCGTTTTTGGTCGGGGTACGCATCACTATGGCGATGTCGTTGGTGACCTGGTCTCCGGCGATCGGTATCACTGCGGTGTGTTGAATCGCGCCACCACAAAAAACCGCAATATCGGTGGTGCCCCCGCCTATATCGACCAAACAGACCCCGAGTTCTTTTTCATCTTCGGTGAGTACGGAATAACTGGAGGCTAATTGCTCAAGTACCACATTCTCCACTTCCAATCCGCAGCGTTGTACACACTTGATAATGTTTTGCGCGGCACTCTCGGCACAAGTGACCATATGAACTTTGGCTTCAAGGCGTACACCCGACATGCCAATCGGTTCGCGGATGCCTTCTTGTTTATCAATAATGAATTGCTGTGGCAGTACGTGCAGAATGCGTTGATTGTCAGGAATGTCCATAGCGCGAGCGGCCTCGATAACCCGATGCACATCGTCTTCATCGACTTCGCCATCTACAATCTTGACTACCCCGGTTGAACTCATACTATTGATATGACTCCCGGCAATACCGGCAAACACCGAAGTGATCTGGCAGTTGGACATCATTTCCGCTTCGTTGACTGCACGCTGAATCGATGAGACCGTAGCTTCGATGTTCACCACCACGCCTTTTTTAAGACCGTTGGAAGCGCTGGTACCAAGCCCGATGACCTCAACCTGACCTTCATCATTAAGTTCACCGACCAAGGCGACAATTTTTGATGTGCCAATATCCAGCCCAACGATCAGGTTTTTATCGGTAAGTTTAGACATCGTACTGATCTCCTCCACTGCGCATTATTTTGGTATGCGTGTTTTTTTGGGTTATTTTTTGTGAACTGTTTCCAGACTGAATCTCGCTGTAATTTTCGCCATCAGTAGCTGGCGAAGTGTCATTTTCCGAATTCCATTTGACTGCAAAACCATTGCTGTAACGCATGTCGACCACCGCCATGCTGCGTGATTGTTGCGATAACAAAGGCAATACCTGGCGTGCAAAACGCTGGAAGCGTTGAATGATTGCATCACGTCCTATCTTGACCTCTAGTCCATTGGATAATCTGAATTGCCATGCGCCGCGGGCGTCCATTCCGAACGTTTTAATACGCAAGCCATATTTTTGAACATAGCCACGCAGTTCAAGATATTGTTGTGCTACTTGCCATTCGGTGCCTTGTGGTCCATCCAGGCGTGGTAGTTCTGGTGGCAAAAATTGTGCGTTTTGCACAATTAATTCGCCCCGCGTATTGAGTAACCCGCTATCACCCCAACGTGCAGCTGCGACATGCTCGGTTAATTGTATAAACAGTTTGCCCGGGAAGCGTCTTTGTACCTCGACGCGATCCACCCAGCCAACTGATTCTATTTGTGACTTGAGTACTGTCAGATCCACACTTAAGAACTTCATGTTCTGGTAATCCGCCAACACTTTTTCAATCTCCAGACTGTTCACCCTCACCAAATCGGCTTGCAACTCGATCGACTGTAATGGTCGATTTATCAAGTAATACGCCGACGCCAGCAAAGCACTGAACACCACCACAACACTCAGAGCGCTGAAGCCCATTTTGATGCGGGGCCACATAAATGCCAGCGAATTAATTTGACTTGTGGTTTTTTTCTTGCCTGCGTTTGTGCGACGTTTAACAGTTTTGCTATCCAGACGTTTTGCCATGCGCTTAGCCATTAGCATTGCTCCTGAATAAAAGCCGTTTCAAGTATTTGCCAGACCAGATCGGCAAATGAAATACCTACAGCTTTGGCCGCCATTGGCACCAGACTGTGGGAGGTCATTCCGGGCACGGTATTAACTTCAAGCAACCAGGCGTTCTGTTTTTGATCCAACATCAAGTCAACCCGACCCCAACCATAGGCGTCGACTGCCTTGAATGCAGCGAGTGACATTGCCGCAATGTTCTGTGCGAGCTCTTCAGGTAAAGCGGCGGGACAGTGGTAACGGGTATTATCGGAAAAGTATTTTGCTTCGTAATCGTAAAAGGTGCGCGGGGTTTCAATATGAATGATCGGCAATGTCCGGTCGTGTAATATCGATACGGTTAATTCCTTTCCGTCAATGAATTGCTCGGCAATCACATTGGCATCCAGTTGCAATGCGGCTTCAATCGCACGCGGCAATTCATCTGCCTGCATGACAATACTCATGCCAATACTTGAACCCTCATTGGAAGGTTTGATCACCATGGGCAGCCCAACCGCATCAATCAATGTCTGGCTATCGGTTGCAGCATTGACCACAGCCCAGCGCGGTGTTGGCAATCCACACGCCTTGAAGACCTGCTTGCAACGTAACTTATCCAGACTCAAGGCCGATCCCAGAACCCCTGAACCGGTATAGGGAATATTCAAATGTTCCAAAGCACCTTGCAAAGTGCCGTCTTCGCCACCGCGTCCGTGCAAGGCAATAAAAACACGATCAAATTGTTGTTCAGCCAAGATTTGAAGATCTTGATGTTGCAGGTCGATCAAGTGTGCATCGACCAATTGTTTTTCCAGTCCTGCGTGTACCGCTTTGCCACTCATGAGCGACACATCGCGTTCGGCGGACATGCCGCCATACAGAACTGCGACTTTTCCAAAGTCTTTGGTCGAAGTTATCTTACGGGTCAGGCGTTGCATGGCTTGTCCTTTCATGCGCCCTCTCCGTCTTTATTCAATGCGGTCAATTGCGCAACGATGGTTTGTGCCACACGGCCAATGCTGCCGGCACCCATGATCAACACCACGTCATTGTCTTCGGCAACCGCGTACAGGGTTGGCGCGATCTCGTCCAGATCACTTAATAATACTGGCTCGACTTGTCCGCGTTCACGTATAGCCCGTGCTAAAGCATGGCTGTTTGCAGAGCTAATTTCTTTTTCACCCGCAGGATAGACCTCGGTGAGTAATAACTTATCGACTCCGGATAAAACCTGCACAAAGTCATCCATTAATTCATGGGTTCTGGTGTAACGGTGCGGCTGAAAAATCGCAACCAGACGGCGATCTGGCCACACTTGTTTGGCAGCTTGTAAGGTCGCTTGTAACTCAACAGGGTGATGCGCATAGTCGTCGACCAGCGTCACTTCACCTTGTTTAACAGAGGCACGTCCCAATTGCTCAAAGCGCCGCCCAATGCCATCGAAGGCATAAAGGGCTTTTAAAATGGATTCCTCTTCCAAACCCAATTCCTGGGCAATGGCGATTGAGGCCAGAGCATTTTGTACATTGTGCAAGCCCGGCATATTCAATTGAATGTCCAGTTGTGGATAGCCTTCACGCACCACACTAAAGTTGGTTTGAAAATTATTTTGCTTAAGATCAATGGCGCGCACATCCGCCGTCTCATGCATGCCGTAAGTCAGTATGCGACGATGCACATCTGGCATGATCTCGCGTACCCCGGCATCGTCCACACACATAATGGCTGTGCCGTAGAATGGCAAATTAGACAAAAATTCAATAAACGAATGATGCAGTCTTTGCACATCGCCCTCGTAGGTCCCAAGGTGATCAACATCCACATTAGTCACGACCGCCAGGATGGGCTGCAAATGTAAGAATGAGGCATCGCTTTCGTCGGCTTCAGCTACCAGATAGCGTCCGGCTCCCAGCTTGGCATTACTTTGTGTGGAATTTAACAAGCCACCGATCACAAAGGTGGGATCTTCCCCTGCTTCGGCCAACACACTGGCGGTTAAGGATGTTGTGGTGGTTTTCCCGTGGGTGCCAGCAATGGCTATTCCGAATTTAAAACGCATTAACTCCGCGAGCATTTCAGCGCGTCGCACAACAGGAATGCGTCGCTCGTGTGCCGTGGCAACTTCCGGGTTGTTGTCGGGAATGGCTGTTGAAATCACCACCACATCGGCGCTCTCAATGTTTTCCGGGGCGTGTCCGATGAATACACTTGCACCCATATTTTCCAAACGAGCCGCCATGGCGTTCTGTTTAATATCCGAACCGCTCACGGTATAGCCTAGGTTTAGTAACACTTCAGCAATACCACCCATGCCGGCTCCACCGATGCCAACAAAATGGATATGCTCTATGCGATGCATGGGACGGTTCATGCGGCCTCCCTGGCGTAGTGCAAGCACTGTTGGGTAATTACATCGGCTGCGTTCAATTGAGCAAAGGCTTTGGCGCGTTGACTCATGTTTTGCAAACGTTGCGGTTGCTGAATCATTGCATACAAGGAATTCGCCAAGCTTTCCGGGCTGAGGTCTTTTTGCACCAGCACTATAGCGGCATCTTGTTTTGCCAGGGCCTCGGCATTTTTTCTTTGATGGTCATCCACAGCGTGCGGGAATGGAACAAATATAGACGGCACACCGGCGGCGGCCACTTCGGATACGGTTAATGCACCGGCGCGACAAATGATCACATCAGCCCAGGCGTACGCCGCTGCCATATCATCAATGAATTTAATGATATCCGCGTTTACTTTTTCTTGCGCATAGGCTGTGCGTGCATGTTGGTAAGTGCGTTCGCCGGTTTGATGGCGGATCTCAATGTTCTCGGCGGTTAATTTTTGCTGGGCAAATAACATTGCCAGGGCTTTGGGTACAGTTTCATTCAAAACCAGGGCACCCAGACTACCGCCAACCACTAACAAGTGCAGTGGGCGATTATTCAGATCGGTTATTTTTTCCTGTGCGTGTAATTGCACGATCTCGGAACGAATCGGATTGCCTACCGTTTCAGTTTTTTGTTTGTTATCAAAACTATGCGGGAATGCTTCGTACACATGCCGAGCCAAGCGTGCCAGGTAGCGGTTAGTCATTCCAGCTACGGCATTTTGCTCATGAATGATCAATGGCTTTCTTAAAAGCCACGCCGCCACGCCGCCTGGCCCCGTGACAAACCCGCCCATGCCAAGGACTGCGGCCGGTTTTAACTCACGCAGAATACCAATAGCCTGAACTATCGCCTTTAGCAAGCGCAAGGGTAGTAATAATTTGGTCATCAGACCTTTGCCACGTAATGCCTGAATGTTGATAAAACGCATCGGTACATTGTGTTGCGGTACAAGTTTGGCCTCCATGCTGTTATCAGTCCCAATCCAATAGACCGGACAACCACTTGCCATGAGTTGTTTGGCCACTGCCATTGCAGGAAAAATGTGTCCGCCGGTACCACCCGCCATGATCACGATCGCTTGCATGGGATGTGCGCGCTCGGTATTCAGAGTCATATGCCTGCCCCTTTTTTACGCCGATTGCTGCGATTACCCGATGTGTTTTTGGCGTAACCATGACTGGCACGAATATTTTCTTTATGCACGCGTAACAACAGTGCGATGCCAATGCATACACAGATCAGATTGCTTCCGCCATAACTGATCAATGGTAAAGTCAAACCTTTGGTTGGAAGTGCGCCCAGATTTACCCCAATATTGATCACCGCTTGCAGGCCCAGCCACAGACCCACACCACTGGCCAAATACGCTTGGTAAGGCCGTTGCAAGCGCATGGCACCCCGCGCAATCGCAAAAGCTCTTAACAATAACATTACAAACAATGCGATCAATACAACAACCCCGACCAGTCCAAATTCCTCAGCAAAGATTGCAAACACAAAATCGGTATGTGCCTCGGGCAGGTAGAAAAGCTTTTGCATGCTATTACCCAAACCCACACCAAACCATTCACCGCGCCCTACCGCGATCAGTGATTGCACCAATTGATAGCCACTGTCTTGTGAGTGCTGCCATGGATCTAGGAAAGACAAAATACGCTGCACGCGATATTCGCTTGAGATCGCAACCAGCGTCAAGGCAACGACTGAAGTGATAACAAAAAACAAAAAATGCAATATGCGTACGCCGCCTAAAAACAGCATACCCATGGTGATGCCCATAAGTACGGCGGTGGCTCCAAAGTCGGGTTCCAGCATGAGCAAAACACACACTAAAACCACCACGAACAAGGGGCGCATAAAGGCCATGAAACTTTGTTGCACGTCTTGTTGCTGATTAACCAGGTAACCGGCCAAGAAGATGATCACCCCCAGTTTCGCCAATTCAGAGGCTTGCAATCCAAACAAGCCGAAATCGATCCAGCGACGTGAGCCATTCACTTCTTTTCCGATGCCGGGTATCAGAACCAGTATCAACAGCACAAATACCGCCAATAACGACAACCAGCGTGTGTGCCGCCAGAATTTAGTTGGGATCTGATAAGTGATGAAACCCGCAAACAATCCCAGTCCGGCAAAAATTAAATGACGATTCAGATAATGCGCTGGATTGTGCATTAGCTTTTCAGCACTTGCGATCGAGGCTGAATACACCATTACCACCCCGACCAACAGCAAGATCAAACTGACACTTAAGAGTCGTTGATCCAGGAACCCGATTACCGGCTGGTTTTCTTCAATTCTTTGTCTGCTGGCGCGAGCGGCTGCATGCAAAGCGGTTTTTTGAGTCAGAGTTGTCATGCGGCCAACTCCTGAACACTTTGACGGAAGCGCTCGCCGCGTTCAATGTAATTGCTAAACATATCCAGACTGGCACAGGCTGGTGATAACAACACAATATCCTGAGCTTCCGCCATGTCTGCAGCAATCCCTACCGCTTGCTCAATGCTGTCTACGTGTACACAAGGTGCCAATTTACGCAAAATTGCTTCAAGCTTATGTGCATCCTGACCCAGCAAAATGGCCATTTTTAATTTGCCCTTCAATGCGTCGGATAAAGGTGACAGGTCTGCAGATTTGGCATCACCGCCGGCGATCAATATGATGTTATCGAGATCGCCGCTGACTGCGGCAATGGTTGCACCGGCATTGGTTGCTTTTGAGTCATTGATGTAGCGCACCTCATCTATGATTGCCACGAGTTCTGTGCGATGCGGCAAGCCCTTGAATCCGAGCAAGGCTTTGACGGCTTTCGCTGGCTCAACACCAAATGCAAAGGCACAGGCAAGCACTGCCAATGCATTAGACACATTGTGCTCACCGATCAAAGGCAATTCTTTACAGTCCAATAAAGCTTCGCACCGAAAAGCCAGATAATTTTTGCCGTGTTTTTTAATAACACTGAAGTCCACTTCAGTTGCCGCATCGGAATCAGTCTGATCCCGGCCAAAGGAAATTTTTTGTTCGACGCTTACTGGCATATCAAACGCTTGCGCATCACGATTGATCACAGCAATCTTTGCATTCCGGTAAATGCGTTGTTTGGCAAGCTTGTATTCTTCCATCGACGCATAGCGATCGAGGTGATCGGCGCTGATATTCAATATCAAGGCCGCCAATGGTGCCAAAGAATAGGTCCGCTCCAACTGGAAACTCGACAACTCCAGCACACTGCAATCGTGTTCAGAATTCAAAACATTCAATGCAGGCACACCGATGTTTCCGGCCAGGGCACAGCGATATCCGCAGGCTTGCAAGACATGATGCAACCAGGAGACTACGGTGCTTTTACCATTCGTACCGGTAATGGCGATCACCGGAGCGCTTTCTTCACGCGCGTACAATTCAATATCACAAACTACAGGGGTGCCAGTCTGTATTGATTTTTGAATAAGCGGATGCGAATCCGCAATTCCCGGTGACGCGACCAACTCACTGAAATCGCGCTGCAGACAATCTGTGCTGGAGACAAATTCGATATTTGGAAAACGCGTTTGCAACTCTGCAAGTTTTTCAGCGGACAGATGGTCATCGCAGGCAGCAACCGCATCTACATTCGCAAAATATTCCAGACACGACACTCCGCTAGCACCGAGTCCAAGTACGACCGGGGCTAGTATTTCAGATTGTGTGGTATGTTTTTGCATTAGCGTTAAATTTGTTTCCGATTAGCGAATTATTAGCGAATTTTCAGACTGGCCAGACCGATCAAAACCAGAATTACCGTGATGATCCAAAAGCGCACGATCACCTTGGGTTCGGCCCAACCTTTTAATTCGTAGTGATGGTGAATGGGTGCCATGCGGAAAATTCTTTTCCCGCGCAATTTAAACGAGCCGACTTGCAAAATAACCGACACCGCCTCCATCACAAACACGCCGCCCATGATCATTAACACGACTTCCTGTTTAACCGCCACCGCAACCACACCCAGCGCTGCACCCAAAGCAAGAGCGCCTACATCGCCCATGAACACTTGTGCGGGATAGGTGTTGAACCACAAAAAGCCCAGTCCTGCGCCTCCGATGGTTGAGCAGAACACAAACAGTTCGCCCACACCTTCAATGTATGGAATTCCCAGGTACTCCGAAAAATTGATATTGCCCGCAACGTAGGCAAATAAACCCAGAGCGCCTCCCACCAGCACGGCCGGCATAATGGCCAGACCATCGAGGCCGTCAGTGAGATTGACTGCATTGGAGGTACCCACGATGACCAAATAAGTCAGCAAGATTGAACCAAAGCCCAGCGGAATGGCGACGTCCTTTAAATACGGAATGATCAGACTATTACCCAAAGGCGTGCCAACAGAAATGTCGAACAAATACCAGGCCGCGGCTAAAGCAATGACCGATTGCCACAAGATCTTGCCGCGCGCAGACAAGCCTTTGCTATTCCCAAACTTGATCTTTTGATAGTCGTCGTAAAAACCGATCAGTCCGTTGGCGAAGGTAACCAGCAAAACCAACCAGACGTATTGATTACGCAGATCTCCCCACAACAAGGTACTGATGGCGATGGTCACTACGATCAATGTACCGCCCATGGTTGGAGTGCCCGCTTTACTCAAATGCGATTGTGGGCCATCTTCGCGAATTACCTGTCCGATCTGTTTGGCGCTCAAGCGATTGATCATCCATGGCCCGATGGCAAGTGAAATTACCAAAGCAGTCAAAGCGCCCAGAATTGCGCGCATGGTCAAGTAACCAAACACATTGAATCCAGACACATACTGTTGCATGTATTCAGTTAAATAAAGCAGCATTATTGTGACTCCAGTAATTGTTTGTTCAGGATTCTGTACTGCCCTGTTGCTTCGATGAAGTGCTTGCTAACCTCACTGACAATATTCTCGAAATGCATACCGCGTGAAGCTTTCACCAAAACCGTTATCGGTTCTGCGGTTGCTGCCATGACCTGATTCAGGTGCATGCTGAGTTCTTCGGTACTGGTAAAGTTTTTTCCTTGTTCACCAAACGCAGCCACGGCGGCCATACTGTGTTCACCAACGGTATACAAACGCTCAACCCCGTGTTTTTTGGCATAAGCGCCGATCTCGGCATGAAACGCATCGGCTTTATCACCCATTTCAAACATGTCACCCATAACAAACCAGACCGGGTGCTCCAATGCGCAGGCGGTTTCGATGGCAGCGAACATGGATGCAGGGTTTGCGTTGTAACAATCATCAATTAGCCAACCACCAGTGCCCAGTTCGTGCAAATTAAATCGTCCTTTTACCGCATGCATTCGTAACAGACCGTTTTCCACATCGACCCGTTCGATACCCAGAACAGTTGCCGCAGCGGCTGCGGCAGCCGCATTCATGGCGTTGTGCTTGCCGAGCAAATTCATGACAATTTCCGTTTCCCAGGCCGGGGTGCGTAAATTGAAAACCTGTTTTAAGCTGCCTTCGATCACACGATGATGAAAATCGGAAACCCGCACATCGGTACCAGGCTCAAAACCAAAATTAATCTGTTCACTATGCTGTGCCAGCTTGCTCAAAAACAGGGAACCTTTGGATTCGGCATTGATAATTGCTGTGCCGGTTGCGGCCAAGGCCTGAAACAACTCACCTTTAGTGCGCACCACACCTTCCAGGTCTTTAAATCCCTCGAGGTGTGCTGCACTGGTGTTGGTGATAATCCCAATGTCGGGTTTTGCCATGGCCGCCAGTTCACCGATCTCGGCGCGATGATTGGCGCCCATTTCAATCACTGAAAACTGGTGATTTTCGCGCAGCTTCAACAAAGTAATTGGCACACCGATGTCATTATTAAAGTTCCCCTCGGTCACGTGCACCTGATGCGACTGCTTAAGGATCTCGGCCAGCATGGTTTTGGTGGTGGTTTTTCCATTACTGCCGGTGATGCCGATGACCGGAATACTGAATTGCTCACGCCAATGCGTGGCAAATACTTGCAAGGCCTTTAAAGTGTCTTCAACCAGAACCTGGTTGATCAAGGCGTCCGGATTCAGTTCCGAAACCAGCGCACCAGCCGCACCGGCTTCCTGCGCCTGGATCATGAAATCGTTGCCATTGAAATTTGGGCCCTTGAGCGCCACAAACAGATCGTTAAATCCGACCGTGCGGCTATCCGTAGAAACATTCTCGAACATGGCATTACTGCCATGCAAGGTGCCTCCGACCAGATGCGCCAAGGTATTGAGATCGGCCATCATGCGCTTAACTCCGGCCACACATCCAGGGCGCTTTGTGCGTGCAGCTCATCACTGAAATCGTGCTTTGTGCTACCGATGATCTGATAGGTCTCATGGCCTTTGCCGGCGATCAAGACAATGTCCTGAGCACTGGCCGCATGAATGCTTTGACGAATAGCTTTGGCACGATCTGGAATGATTCTGACCTCAATCTGTTCACGAATGCCGTTTTGGATATCCGCAATAATGTCTTCAGAGGCCTCGGTACGCGGGTTGTCATCAGTTAAATAAATTTGATCGGCAAGATTGGCAGCGATCATGCCCATCACCGGCCGCTTGCTTTTGTCGCGATCGCCACCACAGCCAAAGACCGCGGCTAGTTTGTCCTGACTCAAGGGCTTTAAGGTTTGCAAAGCTTTTTCCAACGCATCCGGTGTGTGGGCGTAATCAATAACCACCGTTGGCGTTTCAAGATTACCCATGCGTTGTAAACGGCCTTTTGGCGCTGATAATTGTTTAATTTGGGCAACGATTGCTTCCGGGTCAAAGTTCAAGGCAGTCATCACCGAGATCACCAGTAAAAGATTGGCCACATTGAACTCACCCAGTAAAGGCGACTGCACAAAATAATTTTTATTATTCAGACTGAGCGTAAATTCTGTTTTTCTGGCATCGCTTTGTATTGCCGAAGCCGATACCGTTGCAGACCCGGATGCTTGCAAGGAAAAATTTATAGTTTTCAATTTTGCCGGCATCAGACTTTGCAATTTACGAAACACTTTGTCGTCTGCATTCAATACGCCGGTAGCCAGACTCGGAAAATTGAACAATTGTGCTTTAGCCGCAAGATATGCATGCATGTCGGCGTGATAATCCAGATGGTCTTGCGACAAATTGGTAAAAGCCGCGACATCTATTTTTACCGCGGCCAGTCGGTGCTGGTGCAAAGCGTGGGATGAGGCCTCCATAACCACGTACTCAATTCCTCTATCACGAAATTCTGCCAGCAAGGCCTGTACACTGATCGCATCTGGCGTGGTTAAGCCGGATTCTTGTATTTCGTCTAAACGCCCGGCACCCAGTGTTCCGATCATGGCAGCATCTTTTTCAAGATTGGTGAGCAACTGGGTCAATAAGTACGCACACGTGGTTTTGCCGTTTGTGCCCGTAATAGCAATTACGCCAAGATCTTCACTGGGATGAGCATAAAAACGTGCGGCAATGTCTGAAACCTTTTGTCCCAAGCCCTCGACTGCGATCATTGGCACTGTGGACGTGAAATTCTCCGGATATTGCTCACTCGGCTCAAAAATAATTGCAGCAACTTGTTTGTCCAGAATACTGTCCAGAAAATCCAGACCATGGGCAGCACCTCCCTGCACAGCAATAAACACTTCATCGCGCTGCAAACGTCTGGAATCGAGTGCAAGCCCGCGAACCTTGATCGCCTGAATACCCGTATCCAACTCGTGCATGCCGTCGAGCAATTCTCCAAGTGTCGTCAGGTAAGCACTCATTGCGATTCCTCGTTGTGCAACAGCTCACTCAAGCGATTGGTAACTTGCAAGGCATGCGGGTCGGTGTATTCGGGAAATCCGTCCGGGTGAACATTCAACAAACGCAATGCACCGGCCAGCGTATTGGAAAACACCGGCGCTGCAACATCCCCGCCGTAATACTTTTCACCTCGCGGATCATCGATCATCACCACCACAGCCACTTGCGGATCGGTTGCCGGTGCCAAGCCAACAAATGAACCGCGATAACGCTCTTGACTGTAGGCGCCATTAATAAATTTCCAGGCCGTTCCGGTTTTACCCGCTACGCGATACCCTTCAATTCGCGCCTGCGGCGCGGTGCCACCCGGGTTCACCACCTGTTCCATCATGGCAATGGATTGACGCGCGGTGTCGGAAGAAATTATCCGTTCACCGAGATAAGAAAGATCACTGGATTCACGTTTTAAAAAACTGATCGGATAACGCACGCCGTTGTTACCAATAACCGCATAGGCTTGCGCCATTTGCAGTGGTGTTACCGACAAGCCGTAGCCATAAGCCATGCTGGCCTGCGAGTTTTCACGCCAGTTACTGTAGTGATTCAACAATCCGGCCGATTCACCGGGAAAACTGCTGTAGGTCAATTGCCCCAATCCAAAACCCGATAATATATTCCACATTTTTTTGGGCTCAAGCTGCAGGGCAACCCGGGCAATACCCACATTGCTCGAACGCGCTATCACTGTCGTCAGGTCGATCTCGCCCAGATTGTGTTTGTCTTTAATGGTGCGCGAACCGATCTTGAAAAAACCCGGATCCGTATTAACCTTGGAGTACTGGCTATAGCTGTTGGTTTCAATGGCCGCGGCTGCGATCAGAGGTTTAATGCTTGAACCCGGCTCGAACAGGTCGGTGACGGCACGATTGCGATAATGTGAGACCGGAGAATCACCGCGGTTATTCGGGTTGTAGGCAGGTTGATTTGCCATTGCCAAAACCTCGCCACTGTGCACATCCAGAACCACAATAGAGCCCGAGGAAGCAGAAAATTTTTGCACCGCGGTTTTTAATTCGCGATAGGCCAGGTACTGCAAACGCAGATCAATACTGGTGACCAGGGTTTCACCCGGACGCGGTTCTGCGATCAGGTCAAGATCGTCAATACTGCGACCCAAACGATCGCGCAATACTTGCTTCTTGCCCGGTTCACCCTGTAAGCGATGATCATAGGCCAGCTCCAAACCTTCCTGACCTTGATCATCAATATTGGTGAAACCGAGTAAATGCGAGGTGACCTCACCCGCCGGGTAATAGCGTTGATATTCGCGTTCCAGATACAAACCTGGAATATTCATGGCCTTGATCTGCTCTGCCAGGTCGGGACGCATGTGTCGACGTAAATACACAAACTCTTTGTGCGAGTTTTGACTGATACGACGCGAAACCCACGCTTCATCACGACTCAGGGCCTTGGCCAGGGCCGGATAATTCACTTCGGCTTGTAAAATGGTTTTGGGATTCACCCAGACCGAATCCACCGGGGTGCTGACCGCGATCAATTCGCCATTGCGGTCGGTGATCTGGCCCCGATGGGCACTGATCTTGACAGTACGCACATGTCTGGCATCGGCTTGATCGGTAAAGAATTCATGTTCAAGCACTTGTAACTGAAATGCACGTCCGGCCAATCCCGCGGATAACACAAAAAAGCACGCAAAGATAAACGCGCCGCGCCATTTAAAGGCGGCAATCCGTTTTTGCATTTCGCTGCGTTTGCTGGTTGTTTTTTTCATGCAGTTTTCAGGTTTACACTCTATTTCGCTTTAACAATGACAATGTCATTGGCCAGCGGTTGCTTGAGTTTCAATTTTTCCCGCGCCAAACGATCAATGCGGGCGTGCGTGGCAAAAGTACTTTGTTCAATTTGTAACTGTCCCCATTCCACCAATAAGGCATCGCGCTGCTTCACCAATTGCTGCAAGGCGATGAACTGGTTGCGCGCCTCATGGCGCACCGTGACCAGACTGATGGCTGAATACAGCACCGCCACCCACAACACCACGATCACAATTCCCGTCATTGATGCTTTCATTTCTCCACTAATACCTAAGCGGCCTGCGCCACTCGTTCAACGACACGCAAAACCGCACTGCGGGCCCGCGGGTTTTTTTCAATTTCGGCTTTTCCCGCTTTAATTGCTTTTCCAATGATTTTGAATTTCGGTTGCAATTCCCGCGGGATCTCTGGCAAGCGCGACAAAGCCGGATCAATTCGCGAAGCATCGCGCATAAAGCGTTTAACAATGCGGTCTTCCAGAGAGTGAAAGCTGATCACACACAGGCGGCCATTGGGATTAAGCAGTTCGGCACCCTGTTGCAAACACGCTTCCAATTCCTGCATCTCCTGATTAATGAATATGCGTAAGGCCTGGAAGGTTTTGGTGGCCGGGTGAATGGACTTTTTTACGCCCTTGCCAGCGCGTCTGGATTTGTGCGATTTCACTTGTGACACGATATCGGCCAACTGTGAAGTACGTGTGAGTGGTGTATGTGCTCTGTATTGGATGATCTTCGAGGCTATGGAAAGTGCCTCACTCTCGTCACCGTAAGTGCGTAGCACCCGGGCGATGTCCTGGTGACCGGCCTCGGCCAACCAGTCACTGACCGGTTGACCACGGGTGTAGTCCATACGCATGTCCAGCGGCCCATCAAGCCGAAAACTGAAGCCGCGTTCGGCCACGTCCAGTTGCGGTGAAGAAACCCCAAGATCCATCAACAGACCATCGATCTTGTCAACGCCGTGCTCTTGCAGGCCCTGTTGCAACTCGCTAAACGGGCGATTGATCAGGGTGAAATTACTCACTTCGGAAAAATGCTTCTCGGCATGCGCGTGCGCGGTGGGGTCGCGGTCGAAGGCGTACACATGTTTGACTTGCTTTAACATCGCGGATGTGTGGCCGCCACGACCAAAAGTCGCGTCAACATATATTCCGTTAGCCTTTAATGCCAAGTTAGCCATTGCCTCTTCAAGTAAAACCGGCTCGTGTACTCGTTGCTGCACAGTCCCGTCAGCGGACTTGTGCGATCCGTTGTTTAAAGTGGATGTCATCGTAAGAAGGCTTACAACGACAAGGTTTCTAATTCGCCCTCGAGAGGGCCATCGTCTTCTGCCAACCAGGCATCGCGATTCTCGTTCCAGCGGGTTTCGTCCCAAAGCTCGAACTTGTTGCCTTGCCCCAGCAAGACCACTTGTTTTTCCAATCCGGCGAAAGCGCGTAACTCTTTGGGCAGCAATACACGGCCGTTACCATCCATTTCAACTTCCGAGGCGTAACCGATCATCAAGCGTTGTAAGCGGCGGGCCTGTTTATTCAGGTTGGGCAGGCGGTTGAGTTTGCGTTCAACGTCTTCCCATTCCGGGAAGGGGTAGATCAACAGGCAGTAGTCTTTATCCACGGTAACCACAACCTGGCCCTGGCAGGTTTCTTGCAGCTGGGCACGATAGCGCGAAGGGATCGATAAGCGACCCTTGGCATCGAGATTGATTTGGCTTGCACCACGTAACATGACTTATTTGTCGGGTTTCTGCGGTCAGGTGACCAGACAGTGCCTAAAAAACCCATTTTCTCCCACTTTTTACCACTAATCGACACTATAGTTAATGTGGTGTGAGAGTGTCAACTGTATTTTAGAAAAAAATGTGTGAGAACAGTGACTTACGGCACATTTTACACCATAAAACAGGAAAAATCGAGGACTAATAAAACGGAATATCAGTGACTTACAAGCACTTCCTTTAAGCACTTGTTAAGAAAGTGAAATTGTATATTATTTATACAGAAAAAGTCTGAGCCGGCCGATAAGCCGGGTTCTGTCGCGGACAGTCATTCATCTGGATTACCTGTCACCAGGCATCTCAAGCAGCCTACCCGGGAGCCCTGTGGGTCACAGGCGGGACTTTCGCCCCAACTCCCCTATTTGGCCTTGCTCCGAACGGGGTTTACCCTGCCACGCCTGTTACCAGACGCGCGGTGCGCTCTTACCGCACCATTTCACCCTTACTGACCGGAGTCAGCGGTATATTTTCTGTGGCACTTTCCGTTGGTTCACACCACCCAGACGCTATCTGGCGTTCTACCCTGTGGAGCCCGGACTTTCCTCCATTGATACGAGATCAACAGCGACTGTCTGGCCGGCTCAGGGGTGGTACGATACACTTAGTTGGAAATTTCGCAAGAGATTTAAAATTTATGAATAAGCGGATACTTAAAAGCTCGATACTTTTTTTCTGTTTACAGGTCTAGTATTTGTAATTTATATTTTATTTTCCAGTCTTGCTCCAACATCATTAGCAAAAGATAGAGGAGATCATAGTAGAAGCTTCACGGATCCAAACCTTAACAATGGCGAATATAAGTTCTTCAAAGTTACAGCAGAAAAATATCGAAATATCTCTACTTAAAAGATTTCGATGGGAATACGAAAGTTTTTGCATTGATATATTCGGATAATAGATATCTCTTACCCGAACTCACTCATCAGAAACTATTGTTTCCTTGCAATAAGCTGTCTTTACAAGAAGAGCAAGGCAGTTTACTCAATATTAAATCAATTTCATGTCTTGATTCATCAGAGGGTATCTACAATGAATATGTATGGGATTTTTCTGGGAAGAATCTAGGATGCTATCTACCCAACTTGATTGAATATAAATTCACTCGTAAATACGGTGTTATTTCAATTTCCGAAACGTCCAACTTTGAAGAAAACACTAAACGAAAACTCAACTATCGCTGCAATAACTAACTAGCCAATCCCACCGCTAACTTCAATAACATAATCAACAACACCAGTGCACTCCCTGCAAACGGCATAAAGCGTTTGATCGGATTATTCCTGCCCAAGTGAATAAAGGAATGCACAAAGCGTAATCCCACATAGATCCAGGCAAGGCCTATAAATACCGAGTCAACAGAATCGGTTATATAAACCATAATCACAATCACATAAAACAACATTGGCATCATGAGTAGATTGTCGTAATGATTACTCATCTTTCGCATAGTGTCCGTAAAGGATGAAGTGTCGGCGTAGGTTTTAAACGCGCGCGGATCCACCTTGCCTTCTTTGGCAGAACGCACTCGGTAATACCCCATAACTCCGGCATAAACCAGGGTCCATAAAATCAAAGCGATGGCGGGTAGGAAAATATCTTCGGTGGCGGTCATGGGTTTCTCCGGTTGTTATTATTAAAATAAATGGATCCCGTATCTTGTACGGGATGACAATAAAGTGACAATTTTATTGTCACTTTTTCAGCTCCTCTATTTCGGCATACACATCCTGGCGATTCTCACCCGTCAGTTTGGCGATGATCTTGGCCAGTTTACTGCTTGGCAACTCATTGGCAAAGGCTTTGATGATCTCAGACTTGTTAATTGACTCAGAATCACCCGATTCGGCTTGCGTATTATCGATCAACAACACCGCCTCGCCTTTCAGAACCAGTTGTCTTGATTCTATCATCTCGGATAACTCACTCGCCGTACCCGAATAAAATTGTTCATGCAGTTTTGTGAGTTCACGCGCCACACAAAGGGTCTGGATTGGGAAAATGCCCTCGATCTCTTTCAGGTATTTTTGCAGATCATGGATCGCCACAAAGAACACCAGTGTGTGCGCAAGATTTGTTAATGACGATATATAATTTTCACGTTTGCCTTTTTTGTCTGGCAGAAAGCCGAAAAAACTGAATGGCTGGGTGCTCAAGCCCGAACCCGCCACAGCGGCGATCACCGCACTGGGACCGGGAATGGGCACAACGCTGTGCTCTGATTTCTGGATTGATGCAACCAGCAAGGAGCCCGGGTCACTGATCAATGGCATGCCGGCATCGGAGACCAAGGCGATATTTTTACCCGCATCCAACAAGTCGATGACTTCGGTAACTCGTACTTTTTCATTGTGTTGATGCAGGGAGCGCAATTCGGCTTCTATCCCGAAAGCAAATAGCAATTGCCGGCTATGGCGGGTATCTTCGGCGTACACAATGTCTACTTCGCTCAATATGCGGCTGCCACGCGGAGACATATCTTCACGATTTCCGATGGGGGTTGCTACCAGATACAGGGTACTCACGTTACAATGGTCTCTTGTGTTTTCACATCACAGAACATCCCGGGCTGGCGATGTTCATTAATAACGGCCAACGCAGGAATCATCGTGAACCGATCGAAATATTTTTTAATCAGAACGTGTGCCATCACACTATTCTCCTTATTCATACTCAGCGCATGCGAAACCGGCGTATACGGCCCTAGCCGCCCAAGTTCCAACCCGGTACCGACTGTGACCGCGGCCGAACACGCGCGCAGAGGCAATCATAATGCAGCGGCACGCGGGTATCGTCAATTAGCCAGCCGGAGCAGCGGCATTCAACGCGATAAATATTTGCTCGAAGCCGCGCAACAATGGTTTGAGGTACAACAATACCAAAATGCCCAGCGCGATCTGTCGTCGATCCGGAACATGCTGGATGCAAAAAGCCAGGTACGCAAGATCCTGCTGCAAACGAGGGTATTGCTCGAGCTGGATATGCCCATGCAGGCCCTGACATCGATCAACACCCTGGATCCGCAATCCTCGGCCGACATCGCGCGTCCCTATTATGGTTTAAAAGGTCATGCATTTTTTGCCTTGGGGCAGACCACTGATGGTGCACGACAGTTTCTGGAACGCGAACGCTTTATGCGCAATGCGGAAGAACTGCAAGACAATCGTCAACGCTTGTGGAATCTCCTGAATCAAAACCTGATTGCCGGATTTAGCGAAACTCTGGATCCGGACGAAACCCTGTTGAATGGTTGGATAAGCGCGGTTGCTGCTTTCAATTCCGCACCCAACGCCCGCCTCAAGCGGCGTGCGCTAACCGAGTGGAGCGCAGAATTTCCCGGGCATCCGGCCTTTGAAATAGGCCTGAACAATCTTTACAGCGACCAGGATGAATTCACCGGCGGCAGCATTGCCCCGCTCGGTAATATCGAACGCGTGGGTGTGTTACTGCCATTAAGCGGTCGTCTGGCACGTGCGGGTGAGGTCATTCGTCAAGGTATTGTGAGCGCCAATCAGCGTCGTATTCTGCCCTTCCAGTTGAGTTTCCACGACACCGGCTTGGGCGCGATCAATGCGTACGCCGAGGCCATGACCTATGACGTGGATGCCTTGATCGGACCCTTGAATAAAAGCAGCATAGAAGAGATCGAGCCACGCCTGGGCAGTGTTCCGGTTCTGGCCTTGAACCGGGTCGATAATGAATTTGGTATTGCAAACCTGTTGCAATTTGGTCTGGCACCGGAAGATGAAGCCATCGCGGCGGCCGAATATGCCTTGACCGAAGGGTACACTCAGGCCTTAACCCTTACTCCAAGCACCGATTGGGGACGTCGTGTTGTGCAAGCCTTTCAAACGCGTTTCGAGAATGGCGGCGGCATACTACTGGAACAAGCAAACTATTCCACACGTGAGAATGACCACAGTGTGGCCATTACCGGAATGCTGAATGTGGATGAAAGCAAGCAGCGTTTTCGGCAACTCAGCTGGCTACTGGGTAACGAAATAGAATACGAAGCACGACGACGTCAAGACGTGGATTTTATTTTCCTGGGTGCGGATTCGAAACAAGGTCGCCTGATTCGACCACAACTCAAGTTCCATTACGCCAGCCGTATTCCGGTAATCGCCACCTCGAGTATTTATGAGGCAGACCCGGTGCGCAATAAAGACCTTAACGGGGTGCACATCACCTTGAGTGACTGGATCATAGACCCCTTACAGACTGACCCTGAACTGGCCAGCACCTTGAATATCACCCCTGACAACCCCAGTAACAGCCAATTATTGCAATTGATCAGCCTGGGTTTTGATGCGATAAATTACCTGGACCAGTTGAGTATCGATCCGCTCACACCGTATCAAGGATTGAGTGGTGAGCTGAGTATTAATGAAATTGGCGTGATCCAGCGTAAATTACCACTAGCTTTGGTTTCCGGGGGGCAGGTTGAAAAAACCCATGAGATCGTGCGCGAACTGGAACCACTCGACGACGAATTGTCGGATGAAGAATATTCTGACATTGACCCGGGTGAATAAAACAAGCTAAATTCATTGAACCACATTCTCTGTGCATTAGATCTTACACAGGTTACAATGACTGAAGTCGTTAACTATTGTAGTATTTGCAATTAGCGACACTCGCACCAATCAGATGCCGAATTTTTCTGTTCGGCGCAATATGGAAATTAAAATTCGCATAAGGAATCAAAGTGCTAACCAGACTGCAATCGCTGTTTACTCTATCAGGCTCCAAAGCCCGGCATATTGCCGCAGGAAACGCAGCCGAAACTCAAGCAAGATTATTCTTGCATTCCAAGGGATTTGATACCGTGGCCAGCAATGTGAGTTCTCGATTTGGTGAACTCGATATTGTCATGAGCAAGGACAATGAACTGGTCTTCGTGGAAGTTCGCTATCGCAGATCGGCTAAACATCTGAGTGCAGCACAAAGCGTGCATATTCACAAACAACGCAAACTCATCAATGCGGCACGCTATTTTTTACAAAAACACCCTGAATTCAAACAACATAATTGCCGTTTTGATGTAATCACTATTGAAAGCGGGCAAAGTCATTTACAATGGCATCCATGTGCATTTTCACTGGACGACCAGCGTGACTACGACTTCTAAACCCGATCAAAGCCAGGATCTCAGTCAACAAATTGAGCGTATTCAGGATCTATTCTCTGACAGTATTGCCACCAAACAAGTCTCACAAGAAAGTTTGCCCACGGCGATTGCCCGCGCTGGCGAGCTGATGAGTCAGGCGCTGGACCAAGGCAACAAGGTCATGGCTTGTGGCAATGGCGGTTCCGCCGCGGATGCCCAGCATTTTGCGGCCGAGTTGATCAATCGCTTTGAACGCGAGCGCCCGGAGTTGGCTGGCATTGCCCTAACCACGGACTCATCCACGCTCACCTCGATTGCCAACGACTACGCATACACCCAGGTTTTTGCCAAACAAGTGCGCGGCCTGGGTCAGGCAGGAGATGTACTGCTTGCCATCAGTACCTCGGGAAATTCACCCAATGTAATCGAAGCGATCAGCAGTGCACACGCCAAAGATATCTCTGTGGTGGTTTTGTCTGGCAAGGACGGCGGCAAGATTGCAGGGCAACTCAAAAAAGGCGATGTGGAATTACGCGTACCGTCCAATTCCACCGCGCGCATACAGGAAGTGCACTTGCTTGTTTTGCATTGTTTGTGTGACCAGATCGATAACACACTTTATCCACACAACTAGACGCTAGATTTACTCCCGAAACTTTATTTAACCACACGTAAGTGTGAGCGTTTAGAACTCTCTGGTTTATCGCCGCCGGATTTATCACCCTCTGGACTGTCGGATTTAGATCCCGGGTCATCACCGCCAGTCGGTGGAATGTAATCTTCCTCGTCCTCAAAGATCAAGCCTTGCCCGGTTTCTTTGGAATAAATGGCCAATACCGCCAAAATTGGAATGGCAATGGATTGTGACAGGCCTGAAAAACGCGCCTGAAACATCACCCAGTCATTCCCCAGTTCCAGCGCATTCGCGGCACTGTAACTTACATTGAGGATTATCTTGCCATCTTGCACGTGTTCACGCGGTACCTCAACACCCACAATGCCCGCGTCAACGACGATGTAAGGGGTTTGTTGATTGTCTGTGATCCATTCGTGCATGGCACGCAATAAATAGGGTCGGCGGGAGGTATTTTGAAATTCAGTCATACGACTTTAATGCATAAAGTAAATTAATTTGAACATAGAACCTGTGCGCTTAAATTGTAAACCTTTTAGCGCTGCCAGGTCTCATAAAAAATCCACACCGTGTGTGGATTTGAAATCAAACTTGTTAGTCTGTTTTGCCTTACTGCAGCATTTCCGCTTCCAGTTCGGTCAAGCTCATTTTAAATGCGGCCCGGATGAAATGACGTTTGGCATAGTCAAGTATTGGCTGTGCTTCATTGGGTAATTCAATCTCGTATTCCTTCAAACGCCACAAGACCGGTAAGATACTTGCGTCAACCAGAGTATATTCGTCGCTCATGAAAAACTTCTTCATGCTGAACATTTCTGCGGCATTCACCAGACTTTCAGTCAGGATCTTGCGAATCTTGTTGGCAGCGCGTTTGTCTTTAGCGTTGTCGATTTCAGAAAGCATTTGATACCAGTCACGTTCAATGCGATATAACATCAAGCGGAATTGTGCGCGTGAGACCGGATCAACCGGCATTAATGGCGGATGCGGAAATCTTTCATCGAGGTAATCAATGATCACGCGTGAATCGTACAAAGTCAGATCACGATCTACCAGAGTTGGCGTACTGTTGTAAGGATTCAAATTGGCAAGATCTTCGGGCGCTTCGTGATCACGCACCAACACGATCTCGGCCTGAATGTGCTTTTCAGCAAGGACCAGACGGGTACGGTGACAATGGCACTCGGTAGGATGTGAGAAAAGCGTCATTACGGAACGACGATTGGATAATAAACCTAGATCAGACAAGTTGATCTCCTAAACAAAAATTAAAACAAGAAATAAGTAGCCGGAAGAACGTGCCTAGTGCACGTCTTTCCAGATTTCCTTTTTCAGGAAATAAGCAAAACCGAAGAGTATGATCAAGTAGAATATCACCCACACACCCATTTTTTTACGTTTCATTTTTACCGGCTCACCAATGTAATCGAGAAAGTTCACTGTATCGCGAACCACACTATCAAAGGCTTCCGGACTCAAGCTGCCTTCGGTGACCTGGGCAAAGTGCGAGAATTTTTTGAGCTTGCGGGTAACTGTGTTGCCCTCTTCATCAACCGACTCTACGACAACTTCTTTATAGATCGGGGTTTGTTCCCCTTGCAGATCCCAAAATACATTCGGCATACTCGCGCCCGGGAGCAGTTTGTTATTACTACCTAGTGGACGTGAATCATCTTGATAAAAAGATTTGAGGTATGTAAACAACCAATCCGGATTGCGACTGCGGCTGATCAAGGACAGATCAGGCGGTGTAGCACCAAACCAGCGCTGTGCGTCTTCGGGCTGCATGGAAGACAACATGGTCTCGAACGGTTTGTTGGCATTGAACATCAGGTTATTCACCAACTCGTCTTCGCTGATATCCAGATCTTCGCCAACGCGTGAGTAGCGCACGTATTTGGCAGAGTGGCAACCAAGGCAGTAGTTGACAAAATATTTGGCACCACGCTGCAAGGATTCTTGATTGTTAAGGTCGTTTTGGACACGCAACATGTAATCGCCACCACCCGCAGCCACTAGACTGTGACCAGAAGCGATCAGTAACATGCCAATTAATACCCTACAAATTTTATTCACACTAAACATACTCGTTCTCGTAAAAATTTTTATTAAATTCAGTATTTATGAATTAGTAAATTGCTAATGCTCAAAGGTCACGCGGTCGGGTACCGGTTTATTCTTGTCCCATTTGGTGTACCACGGCATCAGAATGAAAAAGGCAAAGTAGATGGCACTGAAGATCTGCGCCATTAATGTGCCCACCGGTGTCGGCTTTTGCAAACCGAGATACCCGAGCACAATAAAGCTGATCACAAACAGTGCCAAAGCACCTTTGTAATAGATGCCACGGTACTTGACCGATTTAACCTGTGCGCGATCCAGCCATGGCAACAGGAATAACAGCAGAATCGCGACCAGCATCAATAAAGCGCCCAGACCCTTGTTAGGTACTGCGCGCAAGATCGCATAAAACGGCGTGAAGTACCAGACAGGTGCAATGTGTTCCGGAGTTTTAAGGTTATTCGCCGGTTCAAAGTTTGCATGCTCCAGGAATAAACCACCCATGGTCGGTGCATAGAAAATGATCGCAGCCATGATGATCAAAAAGCCAATTGTGATCACGGTGTCTTTACTGGTGAAATAAGGGTGGAAAGTGATGCCGTCTACCGGATTACCTTCCGCGTTCTTGTTTTCCTTGATCTCGATACCATCCGGATTGTTTGAGCCCACTTCATGTAAGGCCAGAATATGCACCACGACCAATAAGGCCAAAACCAATGGCAAGGCGATCACATGCAAGGCAAAAAAGCGATTCAGGGTTACATCGGAGATCACGTAATCACCCCGTACCCATTCGACCAGGCCCGGTCCGATCTTTGGAATCGCCCCAAACAATTCTGTAATTACATTGGCGCCCCAGTAGGACATTTGTCCCCAAGGCAATAGATAACCAAAAAATGCTTCGGCCATCAATACCAGGTAAATGATCATGCCCACGATCCAGACCAATTCACGTGGTGCCTTGTAGGATCCGTACATCATGCCACGGAACATGTGCAAATAGATCACTACAAAAAACAGTGACGCACCGGTTGAATGCATGTAACGGATCAACCAGCCCCAATCCACATCACGCATGATGTATTCCACCGACGCAAAAGCTTCTGCCGCCGACGGTTTGTAATTCATGGTCAGGAAAATGCCGGTCACGATCTGGTTAACGAATAAAACCAGAGCCAGTACTCCAAAGGCATACCAGATATTCAGATTTTTAGAGGCGTAATATTCGGTTACGTGCTCTTTCATCATTTTGTCGAGTGGGAAGCGCTTGTTCAACCACACATTGAAGTTGCTCATGCCATCACCGATCTTGCCAAATACATTCATGCTGCTACTCCTGTGTCGTCACCGATCAGGATATTGGACGGGCCAATAAAACGATACGCCGGTACCGGCAAGTTGGTTGGAGCCGGAACGCCTTTATACACACGACCAGAAAGGTCAAACTTGGAACCATGACAGGCGCATAAGAACCCGCCGCTGTTGATGTCCGCTGCCGGTTGTGGTCTGAATTCAGGCGAGCAACCAAGATGAGTACAAACACCGATAAGCACCAGAAATTCCGGGTTGATGGCACGATCGGCGTTTTGTGCGTAACTTGGTTGCAGTGAATTCGGGTCTTCTGAATTGGGATCCTTGAGTAGACTGTCGTATTTGGACAAGCTAGCCAACATTTCCGGGGTGCGACGAATGATCCACACGGGTTTACCGCGCCATTCGACGATCATGCGGGCACCCGGCTCAAGCTTGGACACATCGGCTTCAACCGGTGCGCCAAGTGCCTGGGTACGGGCACTGGGTTTAAGAGAAAGAATGAATGGTGCTGCAGCAGCTACAGCTCCGACTACGCCAGTAACGGTGGTTGCGACCGTTAGAAAATGACGGCGTCCGGAATCTACCTTATCGTCGCTCACGATTACCTCTGTATTTTATTGATCGGTGGTCCCAAAAAGCTGTCACATCTCCCAAGCTATGCCCTATCCTGTTACACACACAGAACATAAATAAACGAGTAATGATGAATTGAACACAAAGCCAAGTAGCTTTGCATACACTAGACAGCTAAACTAATTAAACATTATACAATAAAGCACCCACAATTGCCTAGGACTACATGAAAATAGTCAATATTTTCAAGCAGTAAGACACGATTAACATGACAATAAATTCGCCAGTTTGGCTCAAAAAAACCGCATTTATCCTGCAAGCCGTCTTGATCGGACTGGGCTTGGCCTTTGTATGGATATTGCTTTCAGGTCGGGGTTTGCCCAATAGCGGATCCAGTACCGGTCAGGTCAGTTATGCCGAAGCTGTGGCCAGGGCTCAACCTGCCGTAGTCAGTATTCAGACTTCTACCTTGCTCAGTCAACGCACACAACGCTCGCGCTTTTCACAACGCTCGGTACGTCAAAAGGGTCTAGGCTCTGGCGTGATCGTGGATCCCACCGGAATTGTGTTAACCAACCATCACGTAATCAAGGGCGTTGACAGTATATTGATCATCCTGCCTGACGGGCGCAGAAGCTCGGCGCAAATTATTGGCACCGATCAAGATACCGACCTTGCGGTATTGCGAATAGAAAATGGCGGAGTAAAACTGAATCTTCCAACCCTGAGTTTTGCCGACTCCAAACAGCAAAGTATCGGCGATGTGGTGTTGGCTATCGGTAATCCCTATGGGCTCGGTCAGACTGTGACCCAGGGCATCATCAGTGCGACCAGTCGCGCCAACATCAATCTTGCCATGTACGAAGACTTTATCCAGACCGACGCCACCATTACGGCGGGTAACTCCGGGGGTGCCTTGATCAATACGCGCGGGGAATTGATCGGTATCAATACAGCGGTGTATGCCGCACAAGGAGAAAATTCGGGGATAGGATTAGCCATCCCGGCCGATCTGGCCGAAGGTGTCACGCGCGAGATCATTGCCCACGGGCGCGTGATCCGGGGTTATCTGGGGATCATTCCCACCGACCGCTTTGTGAACTCCAACGGTCAAGCCTTTAGTGTGAATAAAGGCACCATCATTAGTAATGTGTACCAAAACAGTCCTGCGGCTAAAGCCGGCGTGCGACCGTACGACATTCTGACTGCAATTAATGACACTGAAATTAATTCAGAACTGGAAGCCACTTACACCGTGGCGAGCTTTAAACCCGGCACCACCGTGACCTTGCAAGTGCAACGCGACGGCCAATTACTGGACATTGTGACCACCATTGAAGAGCGCCCGGGTACGCCGGGTTCTTCCTGAAAACATTAATCGATGCGTTTGATCTGCGCACCGAGTAAGTTCATTTTTTCTTCGATCCGTTCGTAACCACGGTCAATGTGATAGATACGTTCTATCACTGTGTCACCTTCCGCAACCAATGCGGCAATCACCAAACTCGCCGAAGCGCGTAAGTCTGTGGCCATTACCGGAGCGGCTTGTAATTTTTCCACACCTTTGATTATCGCCGTGTGGCCTTCGAGATGAATATTGGCACCCATGCGTTGCATTTCGACAGCATGCATAAAACGATTCTCAAACACCGTTTCAGTGACAATGCCGGTCCCTTCAGCAACCGCATTCAAGGCACAAAATTGCGCTTGCATGTCGGTTGGAAAAGCCGGATGCGGTGCGGTACGAATGTCCACCGCTTTTGGCCGTTTTTGATGCATGTCCAGTTTGATCCAGTCATCCCCTTTACTGACCTCGGCACCCGCTTCTTCAAGTTTTTTGACCACCGCATCCAGATGTTCCGGGCACGTGTTTTTGGCAATGATCGAACCACCGGTAGTGGCTGCGGCAACCAGATACGTACCAGTCTCAATGCGGTCTGGCAAAACGCGATAATTAACACCCTGCAGGTTTTTCACGCCCTTGATACGAATATTACTGGTACCGGCGCCTTCGATATTGGCGCCCATGGCGATCAACATATTTGCCAGATCGACCACTTCCGGCTCACGCGCCGCATTTTCCAATACAGTCTCGCCCTGCGCCAAGGCTGCAGCCATCATCAAGTTTTCAGTGCCGGTTACGGTCACGGTATCCATCACAACGGTGGTACCGAGTAAACTTTTTTGCCCGTCCGGAAATTCGGCATGAATGTATCCGTCTTTGATCTCTATCAGAGCACCCATTTGCTGCAAGCCCTGAACGTGCAAATTGACCGGACGCGCGCCGATCGCACAACCACCCGGCAAGGACACTTTGGCTTTTCCAAAGCGGGCCAATAATGGTCCCAGTACCAGTATCGAAGCCCGCATGGTTTTTACCAGATCATACGGAGCGGTGGTGGAACTCACTTGTTCAGCATTCACTTCAACCGTTTGTTGTTCATTAATGCTTACATCCACGCCCATGCTGGCAAGCAGCTGGATCATGGTAGTTACGTCACGCAAATGCGGCACATTGTTGATCGTGCAGGCGCTATCGGCCAGTAATGTAGCCGCCAAAATTGGCAAAGCGGCATTTTTGGCCCCGGAAATTTTTACCTCGCCATGTAATCGGGTGCCACCAGTGATCTGTAATTTGTCCAATGTATTTACCTTTTAAAAATTCTTGTTACGCTCAATTTGTTTGTTCTTGTGATGATTTTTGTTGTGCCTCTGCTGGCGTCATGGTCGCCAGGCGCAAGGCATGAATTTCATGCCCCATTTTCTCTCCTAAACAGGCATACACTTGCTGATGGCGTTGTAACAAGCGTTTGCCCTCAAAATCGGAACTGATCACCAAGGCCTCAAAATGCTGACCATCATCGCCCGTGACTTCTACCTGTGCCTCGGGCATGCCGATCTCTATCAGTGCTTGTATGTCGTGTTTGTTCATTGTGTGTCCAAAAGATTTGAATTTGTATGCCCCGACCGCAAGTCTCGGCCAGTGTAGCTGCGCCCTTGAAGCGACAAGCGTGTATCATACGCGCTTTACTATTTTTCCTCAGTACTTATGTACTATAGACCGGTATTGTGAAATTCCTGTGAGGACAATCTAAACAAACTAATAATCAAGAATCCAACATGATAATCGCGATTTTAAAAATAATTGGTGGCCTGGTTGGCCTGACATTCGGCGCAGACCGCTTTGTCGGGGGAGCTTCCGCTGTAGCCAGAGAACTGAAAGTGTCCCCCTTACTGATCGGTCTGACCATCGTGGCCTTTGGAACCTCCGCACCCGAGATGCTGGTTTCAGCCAGTGCCGCCCTCAAAGGCAATCCGGGGATAGCTCTGGGTAACGCGATTGGATCAAACATTGCCAATGTCGGGCTGGTACTTGGGGCCACCGCTTTGGTCATGCCTTTGATGGTGCAATCGCAAACCTTACGTAAGGAATTTCCAATTTTATGGCTCGTGATGCTAGGTGTATTTGTACTCATGTACAACCTGGAACTCACCTTCATCAAAGGCGTGCTAATGTTACTGGGCCTGTTTGCTTTTATGGCCTGGATCGTGATTGATGGCAAACGCTCAGCGGCAATGGGCAAGCCGCCCGAAATCCTGGATGAGGTATCCATCGAGGCCATCTCATTCCCGAAGGCTGTTTTCTGGCTGCTCGTAGGCTTGGTCATCCTGGTGCTCGGCGCGAATATCCTGGTGGACGGCAGTGCCTTTGTAGCTCGCAGTATCGGAATTTCAGACGCAGTCATCGGTTTAACCATTGTTGCCATAGGTACCAGCCTGCCCGAACTCGCCGCCTCTTTGGCCGGTGCGCTGAAAGGCGAGCCCGACCTGGCCATGGGCAATGTGATCGGCTCGAATGTGTTTAATCTCCTGGGCGTGATTGGCATTGCCGGCGTTTTGAGTCCATTATCATTTGATGCGGAACTGATGTTGCGCGACTACAGTCTGATGCTTTTACTTACCGGCCTGTTGTTCGGCTTGTGCTTATGGCAAGGTCGCGGAGGCAAATCGGAAGCAACCCTAACCCGTTCGCATGGCATTTTGTTACTCGCAATTTATCTTGTGTATCAAATTACCATTGTTATGCAATCGCTAGCGGATCAAGCGCCTGTGAGCGCCTAATAAACAAACTATAATAGCTCCATGCAAAAACATGACCCCATACAACATGCTCGCCGTGCACTAGAAATAGAATTGGCCGGTATCAAGAATGTGGCCAAAAATCTTGACGCCGACTTTACCCGCGCTTGTGAACTTTGTCTGAACTGCAAAGGCAAAGTTGTAGTGACTGGCATGGGCAAATCCGGGCATATCGCCAACAAGGTTGCCGCCACTTTGGCCAGTACCGGTACACCCGCATTCTATATGCATCCCGGTGAGGCCAGTCACGGTGATCTGGGCATGTTGAGTGAAAATGATGTTTTGATCGCCTTCTCAAACTCCGGCGAGACCGATGAGATCCTGACCCTGTTGCCTATATTGTCACGACGTAACATTGCCATGATCGCGATTACCGGCAAACCCGAGTCCATGCTCGCAACCCGTGCCATGATTCACCTGAATGCCAGTGTTGAGGAAGAAGCCTGCCCCTTGAATCTTGCACCAACCGCCAGCACCACAGCAGCGCTGGCGCTGGGCGATGCCTTGGCGGTGGCTTTATTAGAGATTCGTGGATTCACCCCCGAGGATTTTGCCATGTCGCACCCGGGAGGAAGTCTGGGTCGACGTTTGTTATTGACCATTGGTGACTTGATGCGCACAGGAACGCAAATTCCATCCGTTAAAACCCGGACCAGTCTGAGTGAAGCACTGGTTGAGATCACCCAAAAAGGTTTGGGCATGACGGCAATCCAGGACAACCAGCAACAGCTTATTGGTATTTTTACCGATGGAGACTTACGGCGCACGCTGGACGATGAAGTCGATATCCATAACACCATCATCGATGATGTGATGACACGTGAATTTATTTGTGTTTCCAGCGAGCAACGTGCCGCCGAAGCTGTTGAGATCATGGAACAGAAAAAGATTACCGCCCTCTTGGTGAAAGATGATGACCAACTGGTCGGAGCTTTGAATATTCACGACCTGTTCAAGGCAGGTGTCATGTGACCACACCGGAAAATATTTCAAAGCAGTTGTCAGGTCTGCGCATGCTGATACTGGATGTTGATGGCGTGCTTACCGATGGTCGTTTGCATTACGGCCCACATGGAGAGGAGCTCAAGGTATTCCATGTGCACGATGGTCTGGGCTTAAAACAACTCATGCAGGCCGGCATCACCATTGCCGTCATATCGGGTCGAGATTGTGAAGCCTTGCGTACACGCTTGACAGAACTTGGCATTAAGCATCATTACCTGGGCCAGAGTGAAAAAATTCCTGCCATGCACGAGCTTTTCAGTAAAACCAATATCACTGCCGAACACTGTGCTTACATGGGTGACGACTTGCCCGACCTGGAGCCCATGCAAAAGGTAGCTCTTAGTTTTGCTCCGGCCAATGCCCATACCAGTGTTTTACAACAGGCGCACTGGGTTTGTGAAAAGTCCGGTGGTCAAGGTGCGGTACGCGAAGTCTGTGATCTTATTCTGGCCAAGCGTTCGGGCAGCAACTAACAAATGTCCTGGCGTGAAGCATTAATGGCATTGTTATTACTCGGGGCCGCGGTTTTTTTATGGAACTTGTTGAATGAAGAGGAACCCGATGACAGCCTGAATAATAATTTGCAAACCGAACTGCCCGGCTATTACCTCAATGAAGCGGAATTGATCCGCTATGACCAGGACGGAAAACGCGCGTACACCATCACGGCTAATAAAATTGTTCAAGACCCTGCAAGCTATGCCCTGACTCTGGATAAAATCAACATCGACTACCATGCCAACAATGACTGGAATATCCAGGCCGACAGCGCCACACTGCCTGCCTCACGTGAGCAGATAAATTTTTCCGGTAATGTGATCGCCACTCAAAATACGCCGGGCGCAGCGGTTAGCTTCAGCAGCGACTCTTTACTTTATAATGTGAAAACCGCCAAACTCAGTACCAGGGACAGCATCCAGGCCAGCAAAGGCAAACAAACCATACGAGCCACTGGCATGATGATCGACCTTGAAAAACAGCGCGTACGCTTGCACTCCAATGTAAAAATTCGGATACAACCTTGATCTTATGCACTATCTAATCAACCTTTTAATTTGTCTATTCCTGCTAGCGAGTCCGGCGAGTATAGCCGCGTCATTGGCCCTGGAAATTGATGCCGACTCTTCCGATTGCGGCACCGACCTGAATAATTGCACCCTGAATGGCAATGTCGTGGTTCGTCAGGGCGATGCCAGGATCACCGCCGATAAACTGTTTTCGCGTTCTGAAAATGAATGGGAACTGGATGGCAATATCACTATTGAAAAAACCGGTATGCAGATCGAGGCACAAACCGCCACCATTTTGCTGGCACAACGTCAACTTCGCTCGTTTGCGCTGGTTGGCGCACCGGTGAATTTCCAATACCTGATCGATGAGGAAGGTCGGGCTCGCGGGCGCGCCAACGAGATAGAGTTTGACCTGGTCACACGCAAAATTGTACTTTCTGGAGACGCTCAAATACTCGAACAAGGCAATGAATTGAATGGCGAGTTGATCGAATACGATATTGATGCCGAACGCCTGAAAGCCAACAATGAAGGCAAAGGCGATGGTCGCGTGCGTCTGATCTTTGAACCACCCGGTGAGAATAGGGATCCTCAAGCTGAAGACGTCCAGGACCAAGCCCAAGAACAGCAGCCGCAAAGTGACCAACAACCATGAGTGTGAATGAGCAAGCGAGTATCCTTAAAGCGGAGAATATCAAAAAGAGTTACAAAACTCGTGAGGTGGTTAAAGGTGTGTCATTAGAAGTTGCCGCCGGAGAATCGGTTGGCTTACTCGGTCCTAACGGGGCTGGCAAAACTACCACGTTTTACATGATCGTCGGACTGGTCAAACCAAACTCGGGCAGCATAAGCCTGGATCAGCAAAACATCACCAAATTGCCCATGCACGCACGTGCACGTTTGGGTGTAGGTTATTTGCCGCAGGAAGCATCAGTATTTCGTAAACTCAGTGTGAAAAATAATATTTTTGCGATTCTGGAGTCGCGCAAAAATTTATCCCGGGCCGAACGCGAAAGCAAACTCGAAGAATTACTTGAAGAACTGCACATTACCCACATTCGTGACAGTCTGGGCATCAGCCTCTCGGGCGGTGAACGTCGGCGGGTCGAGATTGCCCGTGCGCTGGCTGCAGATCCCTTGTTCATTTTGCTCGACGAGCCTTTCGCCGGCGTTGATCCAATCTCGGTAATCGACATCCAGAAGATCATTCGCCAATTAACCGATCGCGGCATCGGGGTACTCATCACCGACCACAATGTGCGCGAAACCCTCGGCATTTGTGATCGTGCCTACATTCTGAGCGAAGGACAGTTGATCGCATCCGGAACACCCGACACTGTACTTGCCAACGAACAAGTCAAAAAAGTTTACCTGGGTGACGACTTTAAGCTCTGAGGCTGAATTTAGCTCAATGCACCAAACAAGTGCTTTAGATAGTAGTGCTTACGTGTGTAAATATATACTCTCAATGTCTGGTCGTTTGTGTCAATCTTGGTTAGCATGAAGGTATGTTAAAACAATCCATCAACATCAAACTCGGTACTCAGTTAAAACTGACCCCGCAGTTAAAACACAGTTTGCGAATATTGCAATTGTCTGTGATGGATCTACAAGGCGAGCTGCAGCAACAACTTGAAAGCAATGTCATGCTTGAGCGAGTGAACGCCGATGAGTCCGACGCACTGATCTCAGAAAATACCGATGCGCCTGCAACAGAAAACGAGACCGAACTGGCCTCCGAAGATCATTGGGATGACGTACCGACCAGTGAGCTGGATACCAATTACACCAAATCCTCGGGTAAATCCTCTGACTTACCGGAGATGCGGGATTTTGCCGATCATCGTCAGGAAACCCTGAATCAACATCTTGCCAGCCAGATCGATCTTGAACGCTTGCCCGAACATGAGCGGATCTGTCTGGAATATTTGATCGATGCCCTGGATTCTGACGGCTTTTTAATTGAACCTTTGAATGAATTGCACGAGCAATTGCAAAGTCTGATCGGGCCATTCCCGAAAAAAGACCTGAGCCAAGCGTTATCCGTGCTGCAAGACTGCGATCCCGCCGGGATTGCGGCACGTGACCTGAGTGAATCTCTGCAAATACAACTACGCAGACTGGATCTGGATAAAGAGTACCGGGGAATTTGCCACGGTATCACCCAACACCTGGATCTCCTCGCTAAAAACAACACCCGCGCCTTACGCCGCTTGTGCCGCACGTCTGAACAAAAACTCAACAAAGCCGTCGAGATTGTACGAAATTTAAACCCCAGACCGGGTGCGAGGTTTGCGCAAACCGAGAATATTCACGTAGTCCCGGATGTTGTAGTAAAACGACACCTTGGTCAGTGGGTGATTGAAGTAAATCAGTCCTGGCTGCCTAATATAAGGGTAAACAAGCATTATGCCAAGTGTATCCGAGGACGTGGAAATGATGATTTAAAACAACAATTACAAGAAGCACGGTGGTTATTACAAGGACTTGCCATGCGCGGTGAAACTCTGATAAAAGTAAGTCAAGCGATCGTGTCGAGACAGAGTGAATTCCTGGAACACGGCGAGATCGCCATGCAGCCTATGATGATGAGAGAATTAGCCAAATTGTTGTCCGTACACGAATCGACCATCTCCAGGGTCGTGGCTAATAAATACATGCAAACACCACGCGGTACTTACCCGTTACGTTTTTTCTTTTCTTCACAGATCACCAATGATGCCGGTGAAGCACATTCCGCCACCGCAATTAAGGGCATGATCGAAAAATTGATTAACGCAGAAAACCCGGGCAAACCGCTGAGTGATAACAAGTTGACTCAGTTACTCAAGGAGGATGGCATACAGGTTGCACGTCGCACGGTTGCGAAGTACCGTGAAGCATTGGGACTGGGCAGTTCCAGTGAACGCCGAAGTAGTAAATAAAATTTTAAACCAATACGGAGGATGTTTATGCAAATTAATTTGACTGGCCACCATGTGGATGTCACAAGCGCACTGAAAGATTTTGTGGAAAGCAAGATGCAACGTGTAGAGCGACACTTTGATCACATGACAAATGCAAATGTAATTTTGACTGTTGAAAAACTAAGACACAAGGCCGAGGCAACCATTAATGTCTCTGGCGCTCAGGTCTATGCCGATGCCACGGAAGAAAATATGTATTCAGCCATTGACGGCCTCGTGGACAAACTTGATCGCCAAGTCAAACGCCATAAAGAAAAGATCAAGGATCATCATGCTCGCAAGGTAGATAAACGCCAACGCGTCCCGGGCATTTGATCCTGTATTCATTTTTACTCATACAAGCGGCTGCGTGCCGCTTTTTTTATGTCTGTCACATTAATGACACAGAGACTGGCGGATTGGTAGAAGGATAAGCGGAATTTCACATCCACTTATGATACCGTTAGCGCATGTCATTAACGGCTGCCAATACCACCAAACGAATTGTGATCGTGAGCGGGCTTTCCGGTTCCGGTAAGTCGGTAGCATTGCATCGCCTCGAAGATCTTGGCTATTATTGCATTGATAATATTCCAGCCACCCTGCTAGCCCAGTTGATCGAGCAATTAATGCATGGCGATGACCCGATGTACCGGCATTTGGCCATCGGCCTGGATGCGCGTAACAAACGTACCGATCTGGCTGCCATACCCGAACAGGTCAAGGATCTCAATGCACGTGGCATCCAGGCCGAGATCCTGTTTCTGACCACCGATGACCAGGTCTTGATCAAGCGCTATTCGGAATCACGTCGCCGCCACCCTCTCAGTAGCAACAATCTGAGTCTGGAAGATGCGATCGATCTGGAACGTGAAATGCTCGCCCCCTTAAGTCATTCCGCCGACATTATTTTCGATACCACGCGTACCTCGGTGCATGACTTGCGTGATCTGATCGCGCAACGGGTATACACCCGTTTGCCGGGCACCATGTCTTTATTGTTTAAATCCTTCGGATTCAAATATGGGGTACCTACCGACGCAGAATACGTTTTTGATGTACGCTGTTTACCCAATCCCTACTGGGATCAGAATTTACGCCAGTATTCCGGACTCGATCAACCGGTAATTGATTTTCTGGGCGCCCAGGAACTTGTGCTCAAAATGCAAAATGACATTACCACCTTTTTAAGTAACTGGATTCCACAGTTTGTGCGTAACAACCGCAGTTATCTGACCATTGCGATCGGGTGCACCGGTGGACACCATCGTTCTGTGTATCTCGCCGAGCGCCTGGCCGAGCATTTCAGTCAGGAATATGCACAAGTACTGGTTCGACACAGCGAATTGAGTAATCAGAATTCGCTGGAACTCAAAACCAATGAACGGTTTTTTTCTATCTGAAAAACAAGCCTGAATCTTGACCCGGCAGTTCTGCCCGGCACTAACGAATAGACCTCAAGTGTCAGCAGGAGTACACTGCTGCCTGATAAATAAAAAACAGTCACATTTCAAACTAAGAATTTCAATTATGACTGAAACGCCTAGCACAACTCGTTTACAGACTTTACGCGACGCTCTTGATAGCGGAACTATGCGTCCGGTTCGGCGTATGTTGTCCTCGCTGCATCCGGCCGAGATCGGTTCTTTGATCGAATCTTTACCCAACGCTGAACGTGAAGTAGTGTGGAATCTGGTCGACCCGGATGACGCGGGCGAAACCCTGCTGCATGTCAATGATGACATGCGTGCCAACCTGATTGCGGGCACTGACGAAGCTGACCTGCTGGCTGCACTGGAAGGCATGGAAGTTGACGACCTCGCGGATATCCTTGATGACCTGCCCGAACGCCTGACCAATCAGGTTCTGTTGTCGCTGGATCAGCAAAACCGCCAACGCCTGGAAGCGGTTTTATCCTATCCGGAAGACAGCGCCGGTGGCTTGATGAATGTCGACACCATCACGGTACGACCCGATGTTGAGCTCGATGTGGTATTGAGGTATTTGCGTTTACGTGGCGATCTACCAGAAAACACCGACGCCCTGTTTGTGGTCAACCGTTATAACGAATACATGGGCGCTTTGAATTTGTCGGATCTTTTAACCAACGACACCGATACCGCCGTCGCCGAGATCATGCTTAGCGACACCAGACCGATTCCCGCCGACCTGCATGAAAATGCCGTGGCCAAACTTTTTGAAGAACGCGACCTGGTATCAGCCGCTGTGGTGGATGAGCACAATAAACTCATTGGTCGAATCACCATTGATGATGTGGTGGATGTGATCCGCGACCAAGCCGACCATAACATCATGAGTCTGGCCGGACTGGATGAAGAGGAAGACGTCTTCGGCCCGATCATTCCGTCGGCCAAACGCCGCGCCTTATGGTTGCTCATCAATCTCGGGACCGCGATTCTGGCCTCCTGGGTGATCAATCGTTTTCAAGTTACCATTGACAAAATTGTGGCCTTGGCGGTATTGATGCCGATTGTGGCCAGTATGGGTGGCAATGCCGGGAGTCAGACCTTAACCCTTATGGTGCGTGGTCTGGCACTGGGGCAAGTGCAATCGTCTAACGCACGCTGGCTCTTGGGAAAAGAGATTGCGGTTAGCTTGCTCAATGGTGTTGGCCTGGCCTTATTAACCGCCGGTATCACCTATATATGGTTTAACGATGTGAGTATTGCCATCATTATTGGTGTTGCCCTGATCATTAATCTTTTGATCGCGGCTATTGCCGGTGTCATCATTCCACTGTTCTTGAAACAGCGCGGCACCGACCCGGCACTGGCCGGCAATATCGTACTGACCACCGTGACCGACGTATTTGGCTTTATGGTGTTCCTGGGACTCGCAACGCTTATCCTGACCTGAAGCGCTAGTTTTTAGTCTGATCAACCCAGTCCGCCCGCTTGCAACTGATCTTTAATTCTTTGCGGAGCCTCCAGGCGTGTGATCGTTTCACTACAAAAAAAATCGATCAATGCGTCTTTTTGCTCCATCGCATCGCAATAACCCAATGAGATCAGGTCACGAGTATAATCCTGTTCGAATAACAGATAACTGACCAACTGACTGCCGCTGATCTTGTCGCGTGCACCGGCACCGGCCATGAAAATACGCACAGAACGAGGCAGGCGATGTTGATGTTTGAGGGCGATGTCGCGAATATCGGAACTCGGGACGATAATATGCACGTCCACCGGTTTTTCGGGCACCAGATTGGAATCAAAATTTTCCAACAGGCGGTTGACGTGCAATAAATGTTCCAGGTCTGTGAAAAGACCGTCCATGAACAAGGTATCCAGAATATAGCCCGCAACTTTCCCCAAACTGGGATAGACCTGATCCTGGGTGCTAATGTAATTTGGTTTTTCATCGCGTACACCAATGACCATCAAGCGATTGGCGCCCAAATGCAAGGCCGCACTCAAGGGTTTGGCCTGACGCACAGCGCCGTCGGCATAATACTGTTCGCCCACTTGCACCGCCGGAAACACATAGGGAATGGCCACCGAGGCCATGAGATGCTCAACCTCGATACGGCTTGGCACGCCGACCCGCCGGAAGCGTTGCCAGGCATTTTGGGTATCCCGCGCCTGGAAAAAATTCACACTCTGGGCGGTGCTGTAAGCCGAGCACACAATGATCAGCCCATCGATCAGTTGTTGTTGCAGGCCCTGTTCGATGCCCGAAAAATTCACTTGCTTTTGCAACAATTCGCGCAAGGGCTGGTTATCCAGTAATGAAGTGGGTTTTTTACCAAAACGACCCGCCGAAAGAATGGTCCATAACCAGTGCGCCGTATTTTTTATCACGGTCATGGTATTGGTTTTATACACATGATTTACTTTGAAATTATTCCACACGGCCTCAAGATTCTGCATACCTTGATGAAAGTCCATGGCGTGCGACGCCAATACGGTGGAGTTGATCGCGCCGGCCGAGGTGCCACTGTAGACCCTGAATGGAGAGGTTTGCACATCCGGAAGTAATTCGGCTATGGCTTTTAAAACCCCGACTTGATAAGCGGCACGCGCACCACCACCCGGGAGTATTAACGCCCTGGATTGTGAGCTTAATTGTCGACTTGCTTTAGGATTTGAATTTGTTTGTGACATATTTCCGTTATCACGGTTAAATTACCAGTTAACTACTTTGCTTTGAATACTGGGTGAGTCGCCGCTCTCTGTCCACACAAACAAAATCCGTTTATTGTCCAAAACTTTGAATTGCGGGACACCAGAAGCGCGCGACATGTCAATTTGTGAGACCGACTTTATTGCCTCCATCGACCCGTCACGCGCAATAACACGAAACAGAAAATGGCTTTGACCCTGGTATTGACCAATCCAGCTGATTACGGCTTGCTCCTGATTGAGCCAGTCCACGCCTACTCGACCCAGACTGCCTTTGGTCGCCACCACATACGGCGGTAAAAAAGATTCGCCATTATTATTTGAAAATGCGATCTTTACCGCACTTTGATTATTTGCGGCGGTAAACCAGGCAAGCGCCAGTTGTGCCTTGTTTGCTGCCAGATCCGGTCCGTTTACGGGGCAGGCCTTAAGGTCCCATTGGTCTGTGGCCAAAGCGCTGGATGCCACCCAAGTGTTTCCCAGTTGGCGTAGAACCTTGATGTCACGAATCTCGCTATCCGACGTAAGTATTTCACGATCGCGATAGGCGATGACCAGGCCATTCTCGGACATCGCTGTGCTGGTTTGACAACAGTCGCATGTTAATTCATCCAACTCGATACGTTGCGTGATTTTATTTTCTGCATCCAGAGTGGCGTAGCGCAGGCTCATGCCTTGAGGTTTTTCCTGGTGGGATTCCTCATCCAATTTGGAATCGGGTGCAGCGTGACCGTGCCCGGCTAGCATATTGCGCCCATCCAGCCAGATAGCATGGATTCGGTCTTGGTCGGGTTGTAAACTCACAAAGCCGTGTTCGGTGGGACTGTTATCGGTATGCAAGGGTCCCATGTTTTGCCACTCGCCGCCCAATTCCTTGACCGCATACTGCACGCCATAGGCATAGGTACCTTCACCATTCTTTTGTAGCCAGTGCGCCATCAGACGATCCTTGTTTTTGACAACCGATGGAAAGTCGGCCCAATTCACAAACCAGTCATCGCCCGACGCAACCTCTTGCGGCTCTGACCAGTTCGAGTTCTGCCAATGCCGTAACCATAAGGTCGAAGTTGTATTGGCTTGAATCACATAACTCAACCAGACCTCACCCTCGGTGTCTTTGAACAAATACGGGACACGCGCTGCATCAATCTGCTGAAGAATTACCTCTTGTGCCACAGATTGAGCATTGCCTTGAGTCTTGTCTTGCGAATCGCAGCCTGAAATCAGCAAAGTGATCGAAACCAGGGAAAGTATAAGCAAACAAAATTTCAAAAATCGCGGCATAGTTTGTTCCGTTAAATAGAATTATTGGATTATACTACTGCCATCACCCACCACATGTTGGAAAAATCATGCCATTAGCTGACGTTTTGCAAAGCATCAAAAGTGAGATCAAAGAATTAGCCATCACCGAGCTCCCCGAGTTGGGCGATGATGCGGTATTGATCGATGTGCGGGAAACCGAGGAATTTAACGCCGGTGCCCTGCCCGGTGCCTTGCATTTGTCGCGTGGTACGCTGGAATTCAAACTCTCGAATATGCCGGAGATCACACCAGACACCCCGGTTTATCTCTATTGCCGTAGTGGCAATCGCTCGGCCTACGCCGCTCGCAGCCTGCAGGAGCTGGGTTACAAGAATGTGACCTCGTTAAGCGGTGGGTATGTTGCCTGGTCGGCAGCACATCCATCCACACTTGCTTAATAAGGTAGCGCTATTTACAGCGCTGGAGTGGCCGAAACCTTCAGGATCTTCATGGTGTTGGTGCCACCGGTAATACCGGAAAGGTCGCCGCGGGTCATGACCACCAGATCACCCGCTTCTACCATGCCTTTTTTCTTCAAAAAGACCAGTGCGTCTTCAAGCACATGATTACTGGTTTTGCGTAACACATCAAAAGACACCGGATACACCCCACGATACATTTTAACTTTACGCCGGGTCTTGTCATGCCGGGTGAGTGCCAGGATTGGAATGCCGGAGCTGATGCGTGAAAGCCATAATGCGGTTGAACCCGTTTCAGTTAAGGAAACGATAACCTTTACATGCAAATGATTTGCGGTATACATCGCGGCCATGGCAATGGCTTCGTCGGTACGCGTGAAATGCTCATTCAAGCGATGCTTGGAACGCACGGTGTTCAAATGCCGTTCGGCACCGTTGCACACGCGTGCCATGGAGCTGACCGTTTCAACCGGATATTTTCCCACTGCGGTCTCGCCGGACAGCATTACCGCGTCAGTACCATCGATCACAGCATTGGCGACATCCATGACTTCGGCCCGGGTCGGGATCGGGCTAGTGATCATGGATTCCATCATTTGGGTTGCGGTGATTACTACACGATTATGCGAACGCGCTTCGCGGATAATGTGTTTTTGCACCACCGGTAATTCGGCATCACCGATCTCAACTCCGAGATCACCCCGTGCCACCATGACCACATCGGAGGCGGATAGAATTTCCGACAAATTCTCCACCGCTTCTGTTCGCTCGATCTTGGCCACAATACCGGCATCGGATCCCGCCTGTTTCATAAGCAAGCGAGCATAATTCACATCTTCCTTATTGCGCACAAAAGACACGGCCAGATAGTCCATGTCCAGCTCGGCTGCCAATTCGATATCCAGTTTGTCTTGTTCGGTCAAAGCGTCTGCCGACAATCCACCACCTTTAAGGTTTAAGCCTTTTTTGTCACTCAGCACACCACCGATCTTGATCTTGCAATTGACGCGTTTACCGTCGATGTTGTCGACCGTCAAAACGATCAATCCATCATTCAGTAATAATGTGTCACCTGCGGCCACATCATTGGCTAATTCGGCATAGGCTATGCCAACGCCCTGCTCATTACCCGATCGTTCGGGGTGATCTGGATCCAGAAAAAAGTCATCACCTTTGTTTAGTTCAACAAAACCGTGTTCAAACTTGTTGATACGAATCTTAGGGCCTTGCAGGTCACCCATGATCGCGACATCGTATTTTCCGGCCTTGGCCACTTTGCGTACCATCGCCACGCGCTCGCGTGTGGTCGCATGATCGGCGTGGGAAAAATTCAGTCGGGCAACGTCTAAGCCTGCTGCAAACAGCTTTTTCAGAATTTCCGGATCATCGGTTGCCGGTCCCAGGCTTGCCACTATTTTTGTTCGTCTCATGATTACTTATTTGTGTTTGTATGAAAAATTTTATTTTGCTTATTTGAAGTCATTGATTTTACACTGATTTCGTATTTGTTTTATTACAGTCACAAAAAAAGCCGTATTAGCATTACGGCTTTAGAAGGAATCAATACACTTTGTTTATTTATTGCGGGCTTCCAGAGCCGCAACCGCGGGAAGTTTTTTTCCTTCGAGGAATTCCAGAAATGCTCCGCCTCCGGTTGAAATATACGAGACTTTGTTTTCAATCTTGTATTTTTCCAAAGCCGCCAAAGTGTCACCACCACCCGCGATCGAGAAGGCCTTTGAATCAGCAATGGCGAGTGACAAGGTTTCGGTCCCCTTGCCAAATTGATCAAACTCAAATACCCCGACCGGACCATTCCAGACAATGGTGCCGGCATTTTTTAAAATATCGGCAAGCTCACTGGCGCTATCCGGTCCAATGTCAAAGATCATATCGCTATCCGACACATCGCTTGCGGCCTTTGTGACCGCTTCAGCGTCTGCTGAGAATTCTTGCCCAACCACCACATCGCTGGGAAGTGG